>CALMLJ010000210.1 GCA_937868025.1 uncultured Acidimicrobiaceae bacterium | reverse complement strand
CTGATGGCCTCGATGTCGATCCGCGCGGTCACGTTCGACTTCTGGAACACACTCGTCCGCGAGCACGACGGCGCCCGCGACCGCCGTGTCACCGCCCTGGTGCTCGCACTGGCAGAGATCGACCAGCCGCGGTCGCCCGAGCAGGTCGAGGCCGTGGTCGACGGGTTGCGCACCTGGTTCGACGCCCGGTGGCTCGACAATCTCGTCGTCGACCCCGAGGTCGGTGCAGCCCGGCTCGTCACGGCGTTGGAGCTCGAACCCGGGCCTCGAGTCGTCGACGCCGTGGCCGGGGTCTTCCACACCGGCGGCGATCCGGCGCTGCTCACGGTTGCGCCGGGCATCGACACCGCGCTCGCGGGTCTGCAGGCAGCAGGAGTTCGGATCGGCATCATCTGCGACACCGGCTTCGCTCCCGGCGCCACGCTGCGCCGCTACCTCGAACATCACGACCTGCTCCGCTACTTCGACCACTGGTCGTTCTCCGACGAGGTGGGCGTGTTCAAACCCGACCCGGCGATCTTCGCCCACGCCGCGAGTGGACTCGGTGTCGACGACCCCAGCGCGTTCGCCCACGTGGGCGATCTGCGTCGGACCGACGTGGGTGGAGCCACGGCAGCCGGCTGGACGGCGGTGCGGTACCGGGGGCTCAACGACGACGTCGACGCGTCGTCACCCGACGCTGCGATCGTGGTCGACCACCACGGCGAGTTGCTCGCGGCGCTCGGCCTCGCCTGATCCGGAGCGTCAGCGGCGGGCGCGGGCCAGCTCGTCGAGGACATCGACGAGGTCGGCACCGTTCGCCGCCCAGGCGGCCGAACCGACCATGGCTGCGACCTCGGCATTGGCGATGGCCTGGCCACCCACGATGACGGGGACGTCGGGCAGATCCTCGGCGAGGCGACGCTGCACGTGGAGCGCGGCGTCGAGGCCTTCGGCGGTCGTCAGGCTGATGCCGACGGCGACGAGCCGTTCGGTGCGCTGGGCGGCGGCAACGAACGTCTCGGCAGAGACATCGGCCCCGAGCTCGAGCACCGTGAAACCGGCGAGTCGGATCAGGTCGGCGGCGATCGCCACCGGCAGGGTGTGGCGCTCACCGATGGGTGAGCCCAGCACGATCGAACCCTTGCGACGACCGGGGCGGGTGAACCGGGCGCCCAACCGGTGCACGATCCGCAGCGCGGTGGCGGTGGCCAGGCGCTGGTCGACGTGGTCGTCGTCGGTGCCGGTCGCCCAGACCTCGCCCAGCTGCTCGAGCGCGGCGGACAGCACGCCGAGGTAGCACCCCCGGGCGTCGATGCCGGCCGCCAGCGCCGATTCGATCACCGACCAGGCGCCGGGCTCGTCGCCGTTGACCAGGTGCGGGGCGAAACGAGCCGCCCAGTCGACCGGCGCCTGGTCAAGCGTCCGCCCGGGCGAGGCGACGAACGCGGCGAGGTCGTCGCGGTGGACCTGCCAACCGTTGTCGACCCACGTGGCGGGCAGTCGGCCCTGGCGCACGTACCGGTAGGCGGTCATGTAGTGGACGTCGAGCGTCCTGGCGACCTCTTTGAGATTGCTCCACTCGCCCGCCATGCGACAACGCTACGTGGCGGGCGAGCGGAGCGTCGACCTCAGCTCCCGGTCAGGACCGAGAAGCTGGGGGAGTGGGTGGGGTTGCCCGGGAACGTGGTCGAGTAGTTCCAGGTGCCGAAGTTCCAGCCGTCGACGTCGCCCTGGTGGACGCTGTGCGATGCGGCGCCGACCTGCGAACCGGTCCACTGCGTGCCGCCGTTCGAGTAGTTCCACGAACGCCAGCCGGTCGCGTCGCCGGGAAGCTCACCGCACTCGGGAGCGACGGGGTTGCCGTCGATCGAGCAGACGAACGAGCCGCCGAACGCCAGGCGGGGCGCTTCGGTGCCGAGGCGGGCGGCGCGTGCCTGGAGCGCTTGGATGCTGCTCGATCCGTCGGGCACGACGACGCACACGACCTCGTGCGCCGGGTTCGGCACCCCCTCGGTCACGATGGCGACCTGCACCTGGCCGACGGCGGCGGTGGGGCACGTCGCCCAGTTGCCGCCCGTGGGTGGCGTCGCGGGCGGGTCGACGAAACATGCGGTGGTTGCCAGGGTCAGCGCAGCGCAGGCCAACAGGAGCTTCTTCATTCGGTTCCCTCCAGAACAGTGGATGATCGACCCTACGAATCGCCCCGTCCGAAGGCCAGCTCCTGGCGCTTAGTGCTAAATCGAGGGCACCTCAGGCCAACGTGCCGACGAGCGCGAGTGACAGCTGGTCGGCCACGACGATGGCGCCCAGCCGGGCGTCGAGCGAGACCGGGTGACCGTCGGTCGGGACGACGAGGAATCGCCCCAGGATCCGGTCGCGGGCGGTGACGTCGATGGTCACCGGTATCTCGCCGAGGTCGTATCCGGATGGAGTCGCCCGCAGCGGGACGCCGGTGAGTGTGCCGTTGTGCTCGATCCGCCGTGATCCCGGCCCGCCGGCGGCGCCGTGCTCGAACGCGACGGACTCGGCGCCGAGCAACTGGGTGATGGCGGCTGTCGAACTCAGCACCGCGGCGTTGGCGGACGTCGCCGTGCGGCATTCCTCGGCATTGAGGTGCAGGACCCGGGTGCTCTCCCGACCTCCCTCGGCGTTCCGGACCGCGGTCTGTCGGCGGTGCGCCAGTTCTCCGGCCAACCCGCCGAGCGCGGCGAGCAGGACGACGGTGATCACGTCGCGACCGGACGCGATCCGCAGCGTGTGGACCGGCCGGGTGTGGAAGAAGTTGAACGACAACGCGGCGCCGAGCGCGGTGATCCAGCCTCCGGCCCGGCGGCCGAGCACACCGGCAGCGACGACCACGACGGCGAGGAACAGCGCGACGTTGGTCGAACCGATCGTCGCCCGCGGGCCCTCGAGCACCCCGGCGATGAGGAGTGACACGCCGAATCCGCCGAGCCCGACGAACCAGTCGGTTCCGGTTCCGGTCTCGGCCTCGCGGCGGAATGAGTACTGCTGAATGTCCATGCCCTCGTTCTACGCCGGGTCGGAGCCGGGCGGAATCAAGGGCGCGTCAAGGTTCACGACGACCGCGTCAAGAGCGCGCAAAGGCTCTTCTCGACGGTCGGACCGAGGCGTAGACCTCGAATCGAGCCGGTCGTCGGACCCCGACCGTCGGCATCGAGATGAGGAGTGTGTGAGATGCGAGACGTGATGTACGTGGTGGTGACCGTGGCCTTCTTCGCCCTGTGCACCGGCCTGGTCCGGGCGTGCGATCTGTTGCTCGGACCCGACGAGGACGAGCTGTTGGATGTCGATGACGACCCGGGATCGGACACCGAGGTCGACGAGCTCGTGGCCGTGTCGGGGTCGTGGTCATGAGCGGCGAGGAGATCGCAGCGCTGGTCGTGGCCGTTGTGCTGCTCGCGTACCTGATCGCCGCGTTCGTGGTCCCGGAGAAGTTCTGATGCAGGCGACCGATTGGCTGCAAGCGGCAGCCCTCCTGATCGTTCTGGGGGTGGCGTGCCCACTGCTGGGTCGTTACATCGCCGCCGTGTTCGCTGACGGCGACCCGGCCGAGCGTCGAGCGCCCGGAGACCGGGTCTTCGGTCCGATCGAACGGCTCGTGTACCGCGTGGCCGGCGTCGACCCGTCCCGTGAACAGCGCTGGAACATCTACGCCGTGTCCGTGCTGGCGTTCAGCACCGTGTCGATCCTCGCGGTGTACGTCCTCCAGCGGATCCAGGGTTCGCTCCCGCTCAATCCCGCCGACCTGCGCGGAGTCACACCGGGCATCGCCTGGAACACCGCCGTCAGCTTCGTGACGAACACGAACTGGCAGGCGTACGCCGGGGAATCGACGATGTCCCACCTCACCCAGATGGCGGCGCTCGCCGTCCAGAACTTCGTGTCGGCCGCGGTCGGCCTGGCCGTGGCGGTCGCCCTCATCCGTGGGCTGGTCCGTCAACGACGCGGGACCATCGGCAACTTCTGGGTCGATCTCACCCGCGGGGTGACCCGGATCCTCCTGCCCATCAGCTTCGTTGCAGCGCTCGTGCTCGCCGGGGCCGGGGTGGTCCAGAACTTCTCCGGCGGCACGACGGTTCGAACCCTCGAGGGCGCGAGCCAGGTGATCCCCGGCGGACCGATCGCCAGCCAGGAGGCCATCAAGGAGGTCGGGACGAACGGCGGTGGCTTCCTCAACGCCAACTCGATCCATCCGTTCGAGAACCCGAACGGGCTGACGAACTTCCTGCAGATCGTTCTGCTCCTGCTCATCCCGTTCGCCCTGGCGTTCGCCTTCGGTCGTATGGCCAAGGACCGCAAGCAGGGGTACGTGGTCGCCGCCACGATGTTCGTACTGCTGTTCGGGCTCGCAGCCAACAACGTCTACCAGGAGACGCACGGCAACTCCCGGCTCACCGAGGTGGGCGTGGCGCAGACGGCGACGGCGGAGAACCCCGGAGGCAACTTCGAGGGCAAGGACGTCCGAATCGGATCGGCCAGCTGTGGTGAGTTCTCCGCTGCAACCACCAACACGTCGACCGGCGCCGTCAACTGCCAACACGACTCGATGACCCCCCTCGGGGGTGGCGGTGCCCTCTTCGGGATGATGCTCGGCGAGATCAGCCCCGGCGGCGTCGGGTCGGGCCTCTACGGCATGTTGGTGTTCGTCCTCATGGCCGTGTTCCTGGCGGGCCTCATGGTGGGCCGAACGCCGGAGTATCTGGGCAAACGGATCCAGGCCACCGAGATCAAGCTGGTGGTGCTGTACATCCTGTTCGTCCCCCTGGTCGTCCTCGGGTTCGGAGCCGTGTCCGTGGTCATCGGCTCCGGACTCGAGGGCCAACTCAACTCGGGTGCGCACGGGCTGTCGGAGATCCTCTACGCCTTCACCTCGGCGGGCAACAACAACGGGTCGGCGTTCGGTGGGCTCACGGTCACGAACGACTGGTACACGACCACCCTCGGTCTCTGCATGTTGATCGGACGCTTCTTCCTGATCGTTCCGGCGCTCGCCATTGCCGGTTCGTTGGTGCGCAAGCGCCGTGTCCCCGTCACGAGCGGCACCTTCCCCACCAACACCCCGCTGTTCGCCGGGCTCCTCACGGTCACGGTGTTGATCGTGGTCGGCCTGACCTACTTCCCGATGCTGGCGCTCGGCCCCATCGTCGAACACCTCGCGCTCTAGGAGTCAGAACCGATGACTGCAGTACTCACCGAAGCAACCCCAGAAGAACCCCCGGAGCTGGCCGGCAAGGAATCGGCGCAGCTGTTCAGCGCCGAGATCGCCCGCTCGGCGATCGTCGACAGCCTCAAGAAGATGCACCCGCGGGTGCAGGCCAAGAACCCCGTCATGTTCGTCGTCCTGATCGGCAGTGTGCTCACGACGATCCTCTTCCTGAAGGACCTCGGGTCGAGCACGACGCAGGAGAACGTGTTCTCGGGCGTCGTGGCGCTCTTCCTCTGGTTCACCGTGTTGTTCGCCAACTTCGCCGAGGCCGTCGCCGAGGGACGGGGCAAGGCCCAGGCCGACACGCTCCGCAAGACCCGGAGCGAGACGACGGCCCGACGCCGCAGCGCCGACGGCTCGATCGAGACCGTGAGTTCGGCGATTCTCGACCTCGACGACGTGGTGGTGGTCACCGCTGGCGAGATCATCCCGTCGGACGGCGAGGTGGTGGAGGGCATCGCGACGGTCGACGAATCGGCCATCACCGGCGAGTCGGCACCCGTCATCCGGGAGTCCGGCGGTGATCGCTCGGCGGTCACCGGTGGCACTCGGGTGTTGTCCGACGAGATCGTCGTACGAATCACCGCCCGCGCCGGCGAGACGTTCGTCGACCGGATGATCGCCCTGGTCGAGGGGTCCGCGAGGCAGAAGACGCCCAACGAGATCGCCCTGAACATCCTGCTGGCCGGTCTGACGATCATCTTCCTGTTGGCGACGGTCACGCTCCAGTTCTTCGCCGTCTACAGCGGTGCCCGCCAGTCGATCATCGTGTTGACCGCCCTGCTCGTGTGCCTGATCCCCACGACCATCGGCGGCCTGTTGAGTTCCATTGGCATCGCCGGCATGGACCGCCTCGTGCGACGCAACGTGCTGGCGATGTCGGGCCGTGCCGTCGAGGCGGCGGGCGACGTCGCGACGCTGCTGATGGACAAGACCGGCACGATCACGTTCGGCAACCGCCAGGCCGCCGAATTCCGCCCGGTGCCTGGCACGTCGGCCGACGAGTTGGCCGCGGCGGCCTTGGCGTCGAGCCTCGCCGACGAAACTCCGGAAGGTCGCTCGATCGTGGTGCTCGCCGAGACGGCGCACTCACAGACGCCACCGGAGCTGCCCGACGCCGAGTTGGTCCCGTTCACCGCACAGACGCGGATGTCGGGCATCGACGACGGGGACATGTCCATCCGCAAGGGTGCGTCCGACTCGGTGAAGGCATGGGTGTTGGGCCGCGGCGGCTCGGTGCCACCGGACCTCGACGACCTCGTCCGGGGTGTGTCCGAGCTGGGTGGCACCCCGCTGGTCGTCGCCACCGGCGACGCGTCCGGGACTCGCGTCCTCGGCGTCATCTACCTCAAGGACGTCATCAAGCCCGGTATCGCCGAACGGTTCACCCAACTCCGGGCCATGGGCATCAAGACCGTGATGATCACCGGTGACAACCCGATCACCGCGAAGTACATCGCGGCGGAGGCGGGTGTCGACGACTTCCTCGCCGAGGCGACGCCCGAGGACAAGATGGAGCTGATCAAAGCCGAGCAGGCCGGTTCCCGCCTCGTGGCCATGACCGGGGACGGCACCAACGACGCGCCCGCCCTGGCGCAGGCCGACGTCGGTGTCGCGATGAACACCGGCACGCAGGCCGCCAAGGAGGCCGGCAACATGGTCGACCTCGACAGCGATCCGACCAAGCTGCTCGACATCGTCGAGATCGGCAAGCAGTTGCTGATCACCCGTGGGGCGCTCACCACGTTCTCGATCGCGAACGACGTGGCGAAGTACTTCGCGATCATTCCGGCGATGTTTGCCGGGGTGCTGCCGGCGCTCGATCGACTGAACGTCATGCACCTGCAGAGCGCCAACTCGGCGATCCTGTCGGCCGTCATCTTCAATGCGTTGATCATCGTGATCCTGATCCCGTTGGCGCTGCGTGGTGTGAAGTTCGTTCCCTCGAGCGCGGCGGCCCTGCTGCGCCGCAACCTGTTGATCTACGGGCTGGGCGGCCTCGTGTCGCCGTTCATCGGCATCAAGTTGATCGACATGGGTCTCACCGCGATCGGAGTGAAGTGATGAACACATCCAAGCAATCCCAGGTGGTCGGCTCGGCCGGCCGCCCATTCGTCAAGCAGCTGCTCCCGGCAGTCCTGATGGTGGCGCTCTTCACCGTCGGGCTCGGCGTCGTGTACCCGCTTGCGGTCACCGGCATTGCCCAGGTGACGATGTCGGGTCGTGCCGACGGTTCGCTGGTCGAGCGTGACGGCGCCGTGGTGGGTTCGTCGCTGATCGGCCAGTCGTTCACGGCACCGGAGTACTTCCACCCGCGGCCGTCCGCTGCCGGTGCCGACGGGTACGACGCCATGGCGTCGGGCGGCTCGAATCTCGGGCCGAGCAGCGCCGACCTGATCGCGACGGTCGGTGAACGGGTCGCCGCCTATCGGGCCGAGAACGGATTGGCCGACGACACGCCCGTCCCGGCCGACGCGGTGACGACGTCGGGGTCGGGTCTCGACCCGCACATCTCGATCGCCAACGCCCGGCTCCAGACGCGTCGGGTCGCCGACGAACGGGGTCTCTCGGTCGACCGTGTCGAGGAACTCGTCGACGCCAACACCGACGGCCGTGCCCTCGGGTTCCTCGGTCAGCCCGGGGTCAACGTGCTCGGCCTGAACCTGGCGCTCGACGCGGCCTCCTGATCGTCTGTCCGGCGCCTGCTCGTAGGATCGTTCCGTGCCTCGTGGTCAGCTCCGCATCTACCTCGGCGCGGCACCGGGTGTGGGCAAGACCTACGCCATGCTGCAGGAGGGACATCGTCGCCGAGAGCGCGGCGCCGACGTCGTCATCGGGGTGGTGGAGACCCACGGCCGGCCGAGCACCATCGAGCAGATCGGTGATCTCGAGGTGGTGCCGCGACGGCACCTGACCTATCGCGGTGCGGAGCTCGAGGAGATGGACGTCGACGCCATCATCGAGCGGGCGCCGCGCATCTGCCTCGTCGACGAACTCGCCCACACCAACGTGCCGGGGAGTCGCACCGCGAAGCGGTACGAGGACGTCGAGCTCCTCCTCGACGCGGGAATCGACGTGATCTCCACGGTCAACATCCAGCACCTCGAATCGCTCAACGACGTCGTCGAGCGCATCACCGGGGCGGCGCAACGCGAGATCATTCCCGACGCGCTGGTTCG
>CALMLJ010000209.1 GCA_937868025.1 uncultured Acidimicrobiaceae bacterium | reverse complement strand
ACCGGTGAGAGACGGGCGCTACCGCTTCAGCGGCTCGTACTCGGGCAGCTCGGAGCCCTTCGGCGCGTCCTCGTAGATGATCACGCTGCCCTCCTCCTCGAAGAGCTTGGACTCGGCGTCGGCGTCCCACTCCCCCGGCAGCACCCGCTTGCCGCCGTCGACGTAGCGCCACATGCCCGAGCCGTCCTTCTTGAGTTCGTCCTTGCCGGTCGCCTCGGCGTCCCACCAGATCTCGGTCTGGTCGTCGAGCGCGGCGTAGTCGGGGTCGGGGAAGAAGCCCCGGTTGCCGAACGACACCTGCGGGGTGATGGGCGTCGACGGCAGGATCGGCGACGCGAACAGCACCTGCTTGAACGCCTCGTGCGACACGGCCGGCCCGACCCCCTGCAGGGCACCGAAGATCACCTGCAACGGTCCGGCGATGAGGGGCACCGTGCTGACGGCCGGGGCCTCCTGCCCGAAGTACCACTGGTAGAGGAACCCGGGGCCGGCGGTGCCGGGAGCCGTCCGAGCGAACAGGCCCGAGGCGCCGAAGGCGTGCGCCCACTGCCGCTGGTCGTACGTCCTCGAGAACACCGCGGTGTCGACGAGGGTGCTCTGCCCCAACACCCACTCCGGGAAGTACTCCTGCTCGGTCGCGATCTTGGTGAGCGTCTGCGGCGCGAGCGGATCACCCGAGAAGACGACGGTCGTGACGCCGGCCTCCTTCATCCTCGTGATGATGTCCTTGCCGGACCCGGCGAGTTCGGTCGGTAGCCCGTACGTCTGGATGGCCGCGAACTCCGTGTTGTACTCGTCGCGGAGGATCCCGGTGAAGCGGTCCTCCAGCTCCTGGGACGAGTCCGAGCTGACCACGTGGATGAACCCGAACACCCGCTCCTTGGTGTGCATCGACTCGTCACCCGCGTACTCGGCGGGCCGGCCCGCGAGGCGCTTGCCGATGTACTCCGCGATCTCCTGGATCGCCTGGTCGGCGTTGCGGGTGACGTCCCACACGTAGGGCGACCGGTCGTCGTACCACTGAGCGGGCTGAGCCGGCGTGCACGCGATGCAGGCGATCTGGTTGCGGGCGAGCGTGTCGGCGAACGCGTTGGTCAGGAGCGGACCGTTGATCACGAAGAACGGCTTGATGTCGCGGGCGATGGTCTCGGCGTCGGCGGTCGCGGCGGTCGAGTCGTTGATGGGCCCGGTGGCGTTGTAGCGGATGAGCTCGACCTTGCGGCCGTAGGTCTCGTAGTAGGTGTTGAAGATCTCGGCGAACCCCTCGAAGGTCTCGAAGGTCTGGTCCGGCGTGTCGTTGTTGCCGATCTGGGCGTAGATGAACTTGAGGACCGGGTCCTCGGGTTGGGCGAGCCAGACGACGACCTTGATCGTGTCGGCGGTGACGCCGGTGGCGGTCGCTCCGCCGTTGTCACCGGTGAACGGCTTGAAGCAGTCCGGCTGGGGCCACATCGGCATCTTCACCTTGCCGACCGACGTGTCGCACCGCTCGCCCCAGTCGATCGAGCCGGCCGTGCCCAGCTTCTCGGCGCGGGCGAACGTCTCGACCCCGTCGGGCAGGTTGTCGACGTCCGCGAGCGTCTTGGCGCCCTGGTCGACGGTGACCGGCGTCCGGTCCGCCGTCTCGTCGTCGCCCGACGACGTGGCGATGACGGCGACGACTGCGATCACGACGGCCGCCACGATGGCCAACGGGCCGTACTTCTTCGCGGGGCTCAGCGGCGGGCGCTCGCTCGGTCGGAGGCCGGACCCGTTGGTGTCACTCATGTGTTCCTCCTGTTGGCGAGCTGCCGTTCGCCGATCCGTTGGACGATGGTGGGCGGTCGGTGAGCGACCCGGAACGGGCGATCACCTCGGGGGTCGTGCCGAGGTACGAGGCGACGACGCGCTCGTCGGCGAGCACGTCGGCAACGGGGCCGGCTGCGACCAGCGCGCCCGACTCCAGTGCGACGAGGCGGTCACAGATCGACGCGAGCAACGGCATGTCGTGTTCGATGACGACGATGGCGCACCCGAGCTCGTCGCGAAGGCGCACGATGAGGGGCCCGAGCGCTTCGGTTTCGCGTTGGGCGATGCCGGACGACGGCTCGTCCAACAGGAGCACCGACGGCGAGTGGGCGACGACGCAGGCGAGGTCGACGATGCGCCGCGAGCCGGTCGACAGCTCGCCGATGAACCGCTCCCGGAATCGGCCGAGGTCGAAGAGTTCGATCAGTTCGTCGACGCGACGCAGGACGTGGTCCTCGGACTCGACCGAACCGGGCAGGCGCAGCATCGCGCTGATCGGGTCCTTCACGGCGACCCAGCGGTCGAGCGCAACGGCGATCGTCTCCTCGACGGTGAGCGACGAGAACAACGCGGCGTCCTGGAACGAGCGGCCGAGCCCGAGCCGGGCGATGCGGTGGGGCGGGAGCCCGGCGACGTCGCGACCGTCGAGCACGACGCGACCGCGGTCCATGGCGGTGAACCCGCAGATGAGGTCGAACAAGGTCGTCTTGCCCGCCCCGTTGGGGCCGATGAGGCCGACGATCTCTCGGCGGCCCACCTCGATGTCGACGCCGTCGACGGCTCGGATGCCCCCGAACGTGACGGTGAGGTCGTGGGTGGCGAGGGCGACCCCTGCCTCGAGCTCGTTGCCGTTGTCCGCGTCGGCCGTGTCGGTCCCGTCGGCAACGACCGCTGCGGTCGGCCGGGCCGCCGCCTCGACGGCCTTGCCGAGGAACACCGAGCGCAGGAGATCGGGCCGTTCGAGGAGTTCGGCGGTCGGGCCGGAGAACCGGATCTCACCCTTCTCCATGAAGTACGCCGTGTCGGCGAGCGTGAGCGCCACGTTGACCGACTGCTCGACGAGGATCACCGTCGTACCGGCGGCAGCGACCTCTCGCACCATCTCGGCGAGGCGTTCGACGACGACGGGCGCGAGCCCCAACGAGAGCTCGTCGATCATCAGGAGCCGCGGCGCGTTGACGAGGTTCATCGCCAACGCCAGCATCTGCTGCTGGCCGCCCGACAGGTTGGCAGCGGGTTCCTCGTGGCGGGTGCGGAGGATCGGGAACGCGTCGAGCGCCTGCTCGACGCGAACGGCGTACTGCGCCTTCGCCCGCCTCGACTGCCACCCGGCGGCCCTGAGGTTCTCGCCGACGGTCAACGTCGGAAACACACCGTGACCGCCCGGCATCTGCCCCACCCCGAGCACCGCGATCTCGTGCGGCGGGGCGTGGGTGATGTCGCGCCCGTCGAAGATCACGGCGCCGAAGTCGGCTTCGGCGATGCCCGAGATGGCCTTGAGCAAGGTGGACTTGCCGGCGCCGTTGGTGCCGAGCAGCGCGACGACCTCGCCCTCACCGATCTCGACGCTCACGTCGAACAGCACCTGCACGCTGCCGTACGAGACGTTGAGGTCCTTGACGAGGAGCAGCTTCGACAGGCCCTTGCGTCGTTGGAAGAGGGCCTGGCTGCGGGTGGACGAAGCGGTCCAGACGTCGTCGATGTCGCGCTTGATCGACGACGCGACGGTGGAGATCATCACGCCGCCGGCCACCATCAACGGTGTCATCAGCAACATGCCCCAGCGGATGCCCCAGTTGTCCGACACCCACCCGATGGCCGGCACGAAGATGAGCCCGGGAATCGCCCAGTAGGAGGCGACCGAGAAACCGACGGCCCGGGCCCGCGCCGGGATCGCCATCGACAACGACGCCAGGATGCCGGGCAGCAGGATGGCGAGGGTGGCCGTGAGGCCGATGTTGGCGATGACCGTCACCACGATGTTGGGTGACCAGGCGAACAGGGCCGACCACGCACCGCACGCGAACGCCACGTACCGGAGGAATCGGAAGACCAGCGCCGGGTCCTTCATCAACAGGCGCACACCGACACGCCCACCGATGGCCAGCCCGACGAGCTGGAACGGTTCGACGAGCGACGCCAGGATGCCGCGCTGCAGATCGTCGTACTGGTACACCCGGTCGTAGAGCAGGCCGGCGAGCGAGACGAATCCGATGATCGAGACCGCGAGGAACGGGATGGCATACCAGATGCGTCGCAGCGACTCGATCTTCCACACCATCCGCCACGCCTCGCCGAACGAGGCCGACGGCTCCTCGGTGTCGATGGCGTCCTG
>CALMLJ010000208.1 GCA_937868025.1 uncultured Acidimicrobiaceae bacterium | reverse complement strand
AGCGCGGCGGCGACGCCGAGGTGGTGATCGGCCAGGACTTCGCGATCGGCTACCGAGGCACCACCGGCGACGAGGTGAACCTGTATCTCGAGGAGAGCTTCACCTTCAAGATCAACTCACCCGAGGCCGCCGTGGCCCTGACCTACCCCGCGTAGTCCCGCTCGGCCGGGTCGACATCAGCGCATCACCCGGACGGGCAGGGTCCGCGGGCCACGGACCTGGCCGCCGGACCACCGCACGGCCGACGGGTCGGACAGCTCGAACGACGGGAACGCCTCGAGCCACACCTCGAGGGCGACACGCAGCTCCATCCGTGCCAGGTGCGAGCCCGCGCACCGGTGGATGCCGAGGCCGAACGCGGCGTGGCGGTTGACCTCACGGTCGATGAGCACCTCGTCGGCCCGATCGAACGCCTCGGGGTCACGGTTCGCAGCCGGGAACGGAAGGAGCACGAAGTCGTTGGCCTTCATCGGGCAACCGGCGAAGTCCATGTCCTCACGGACCAGCCGGGCCATGGTCACCGGTGCGTAGGCCCGCAGGAATTCCTCGATGGCCGTCGGCAGCAGCTCGGGCTCCGCAACGAGGCGCTCGCGGTCGGCGGGGTGCCCGGCGAGGTGCCACAGCGACGCGCCGATCGCGCTCCACGTCGTGTCGATGCCGGCGATGAGGAGCAGCGCGACGGTGCGAGCGACGTGGAACACGTCGAGCGGCTCGCCGTCCATCTCCGACGTGAGCAGGTAGCTGATCAGATCGTCACGCGGTCGGTCGAGGTGGTCGTGGATCTGTGCCTGGAGGTACTCGAAGAGCTCGCCCATGCCGAGGGCGCGCTCCTCCATCGGCTTGTCGACGCCTTCGAGCACGTGGTTCACGAACCCACGGAAGCGGTCGCCGTCGGACTCGGGCAGGCCGAGCATCGTGGCGATCACCCGGACCGGGATGTGCTGGGAGTAGCCGACCGCTGCGTCGACCACGTCGAGGCCGCCGTCGACGTCTGCCTGCAGCGAGGCCACCAACTCCTCGCAATAGGTGCGGGTCGACGCTTCGAGACGATCGACGGACTGCGGCGCGAACGCCGGCAGGAGGACACGTCGCGCCCCCTTGTGGAACGGCGGGTCGGACGAGATGGGCGGGGCGATCCCCTGGGGCGCGAGTTCGAGCGGTGCCCGGAACTCGCTCATGATCACGCTGCGGGACGTGAACCGGTCGGTGTCGTACGCGATGGCAGCGATGTCCTCGTGGCGGGTCGGCAGCCACGCGCCGTTGTACCGCTCGGTGTGGGCGACGGGGCACGTCGTACGCAGCTCGTCCCAGATGCCGAAGGGATCGGCGACGTAGGCGTCGTCGGTGTGGTCGAAGTCGGTCGCCCAGTCGACGACCGGCTCGTGGCGGCCCATCAGGGCTCCAGTCGGATGGCCAGCTCGGGGCAGTTCTCGACCGCCAGCTCGGCGTCGTGGAGTCGGTCGGGTGGGACCACCCCATCGCCGATGACCACACCGTTGCCGATGTCGTCGGGTTCGAAGAGGTCCTTGGCGATGCTGTAACAGCGGCCGTGGCCCTCGCACCGTTCGTTGTCGATCACGAGTCGCATGAGCGCACGCTACTGCCGCTCCGCCTCCCAGGACTGGAGCGCTGAGTTGCCCTCCCCTCGTTCTGGAGCGCTGAGGTGACCGTTTCTGGCACCTCAGCGCTCCAGAACGGGCGCCGTGTCACCTCAGCGCTCCAGAACGGGCGCCGTGTCAGCTCAGCCGGGCGTTGTGGTGGTCGTCTCGTCCACCACCGGCAACCGACCCTCGTCCGCGTCGCGGCCGATGAAGTCGGCGTTGTCGGCCTCCCGATCGGCCGCGGTGATGGTGTGGCGGCGGATGGTGAGGTCGCCCGACGTGCCGACGGCCTCGAGATCGTCGATCGACACCAGCACCCCGCCGCGGAACCGGAGGAGCGACGCCGAGGCCGGCAGGTCGGCATCGACGAGCAGCGACCCGAGGCCAGTCGCGCCCGTCGACCCGGCGAGCGAGATGAGGGTGCCCGAGCGCGCCCCGAGCTTGGCCTGGTGCTGGTGCCCACCGAGGGCGAGCGGCACCAGGCCGACCACCTTCTGGAGGATCACCGGATTGTGGATCGCCAGGACATCGGGATGCTCACGTTCGATCAGCGCATTGAGCCGAGGCGTGGCGTCGAGCTCGACCTGCTCACGTTCGGCGCGGGGAACGTCCTCGGTGGTGGTGATGAGTGGGTCGTCGAAGCCGGCGATCCGCACCCGGTCGTCGCCCTCACCAACGTCGTAGGACGTGTTGTGGAGCGGGATCACGCCGGGCGTGGCCTTGATCGCCGCCCGGTTCGGGCGCGAGTCGTGGTTGCCGGCGACGAAGAGATAGGGCACCGGGAAGTCGGCCAGCAGCTCGGCGTACGCCCCCTCGAAGTCGGTGCCGAACGAGGTGGTGTCGCCGGTGTCGAGCACAGCGTCGACGTCGAACGCCACTGCGAGCCGCCGGGCGAGCTGGGCGCCGAGCGGGTTGAGGTGGAGGTCGGAGATGTGGAGGACCACAATCTCGCCCTCGTCGTTGCCGATGTCGTCGGTCGCCGACGCCGAGTAGAGGTCGGCGATCTTCTCCGCCAACACGTCGACGCGCCGCCCGACCGGTCCCCCGGTCGCGGAGAGTGCCGACACGATCTGTCCGCTGGTGGTGATCGGGCCCTCGAACGTGAGGTCCTGGAAGCGCCCCACGTCGAACCCGGGCACGGCCGAGGCGACCAACAGCGCCGAGACCACGAGCCCCTCGACGGCGCCGAGCGCCACGCTCAGCAGGCGGCGGTTCGGGAGCAGCCCCGCCGCGACCGCTCCGACCACGAGACCGACGGCGCAGAATCGCAGCACGACGCCCACTGCAGCACCGCGGAGATCATCGTCGATCGACGCCTTGAGCGCACCGGCGTCGACGCGCCCGTCGGTGCCGACCAGGCGGGCGACGTCGAGGGACTTCAGCTCGAGACGGACCTCGACGGGGCCCCGATGGGTGGGGGCCCCGGCCTTGCCGATCGGCGGCACGGCCAACGTGGTGCTGCCGCTCGACGCCGGGTGGAACCCGATGGTGACCTCGCCGGGACCGACCTCGGTGGTCGACGATCCGATCATCGGAGCGACGATGAGAACCGCCGCCGCGACGCCCAGGAACGACAGCACACGACGGACCCAGACCACGGCGCCACGCTACCGGCTGGTCCGCGCCGCCCGGGCGTAGCCTCTTCGGGTGCTCCGCGACGCCACGCTCGACGACCTTCCCTTCTTGGGCCCGATCGAGGCGTCGGGCGACGCACAGTTCGTCGCCGCCGGCCATCCCGAGCTCGCCGACGGGAGCACCATCCCCCACGATGTCGCCCGACGCAGCATCGCCGAGGAGCGCCTCATCGTCGCCGAGGTCGACGGAACGGTCGTGGCGTGGGCGCAGTTCAGCCGTGACCCCGACGAATGGTGCGTCGGTCAGATCTCCGTCCTGCCGGAGCACCAGGGCACCGGCATCGGCACGGCGCTGCTGGGTGAGGTGATCGCACGGGCCGCCACCGCCGGCGTGCCGAGCCTCGTGCTCAACACCCAGGACGACGTGCCGTGGAACCGGCCGTGGTACGAGCACGTCGGCTTCGTCGTCGTCCCCGAGGCGGAGTGGACGGCCACAATGCGAGACGACACCGCGGCGCAGGTTGCCGCCGGCCTCGACTGGTCCACCCGGGTGCACATGCGCCTGACCCTCGCGGGTATCGAGCGCCGCTAGCCCTCGAAGGAAGCGATCGTGGCGAGCAGGTCGTCGGCGGGCACCGCCGGCGCCCACAGGTACCCCTGCCCGTAGTGACAGCCGAGCCGTCGCAGTGCGTCGGCCTGTTCGACCGTCTCGACCCCCTCGGCCACGACGATGAACCCGAGCGCCAATGCCAGACCGATCACACCGGTCACGATCTGGTCGTCCTCGGGCGACTGGCCGAGGCCGCTCACGAAACTGCGATCGACCTTGAGCGCCCCGACAGGAAGCCGCTTGAGGAGCGACAGGGACGAGTACCCCGTGCCGAAGTCGTCGAGTGACAACTCGATCCCCTGGTACCGCAGGGCGTCGAGCGTCTGTGACGCGAGACCCAGGTCGCGCAGCGCCGCCGTCTCGGTGACCTCGATGGCGAGCTGGTGGGGGCTCATGCCCTGGTTGCGCAACGTCGCCGCGACCCGGTCGGGGAACGCCGGATCCATCAGCTGCACGGCCGAGGCGTTCACCGCGAGCTGCAGCCGGCGGCCCCGCTCCAGCCACCGCATCGCGTCGGCACACGCCTGTTCGAGGATCCGGTCGCCGAGCTCGCCGATCAGACCGGTCGACTCAGCGACGGGGATGAACAGGTCGGGTGGGATCCGGCCGCGGTCGGGATGGTCCCAACGGGCGAGCGCCTCGACACCGACGGCACGGCCCGTCGCCAGGTCCACCACCGGCTGGTAGTGGGCCACGATCTCGCCCCGGGCGATCCCACGTCGCACCTCGCCGGCGTAGTGGAGTCGGTGGACGCTCTCGGTGCCCTGCTCACGTTCGAAGACGACGGTCTGGCCGCGTCCGGCCGACTTCGCCCGCCGGAGTGCCACGTCGGCGCGACGCAGGAGTACGTCGATGTCATCGGGAGGGGTCAGCGCCAGACCGAAGCTCACGACGGCGAACACCTCCTTCTGGTCGATCACGAACGGAGCAGCGAGGGCCTGCTGCACCGCAGCGGTGATCGCGAGGGTCTCGGGCAGATCCGCGACGCCATCGCACAGCACGGCGAACTGGTCACCGCCGAACCGCGTCAACGTCGCGTTCGCGGGAAGCGCCGCCTCGACCCGTCGGGCGATGCCGACGAGCAGCTCGTCGCCGGCGACGTGGCCCAGCGCATCGTTGACGTCGCCGAAGTCGTCGAGGTCGAAGAAGGCGATCGCGCAGCACCGATCGTCGGGCAATCGGTCGAGCGCCGCGATCGCCAGCTCCTGGAGCGCGTTGCGGTTCGGGAGGCCCGTGAGCGTGTCGACGAGCGCGAGCCGGGCGAGCTCGTCATGGGCGAGGCGTCGGTCGGTGACGTCGCGCAGGTTGGCGACGATGCACCCCACGGAGGGGTCATCGGTCAGGTCGGTCGCGACCTGTTCGACCCAACGGACCCGACCCGCCGGGTCGAGGAACCGGAACTCGACGCGCACGTGCTCCGACGGCGCCTCCAACCAGCGGCCGAAGGTGCGCAACGCGACGCCGCGGTCCTCGGGGTGCACCAGGTCGATGGCGTTGGTGCCGAGCAGGTTGTCGGGGGCCAGCCCGAGCGCGGCCGTGATGGCGGGGCTGACCCAACGGATGGTCCCGTCCCGATCGAAGAAGATCGCGACGTCGCTCGAGCGGCTCATCACGGCCGAGAGCCGGGCCTCGCGCTCGACGACCGATGCCAGCGCCTGTTCCCGCTCGTCGACGTCGCGGACGTTGGCGACGACGCCGGCAACGACCGGATCGTCGAGCTGGTTGGTGATCGTTGCCTCGGCCCAGGCCCAGTCGCCGGCGGCGGTACGGCGGCGGTAGGTGACCTGGGCGCGACCGCCGGAGACGGACACGGCGTGGTCGAACGCTTCGCGCACCCTGGGGAGGTCGTCGGGGTGCATGAACCGGCTCGCGTCGGTGCCGATGAGATCCTCCGGTGCGTACCCGAGCACCCGCTCGACCGCAGCGCTGGCGGAGCGGAGCGTGTAATCGGCGTCGAGGACGAACACGGTCTCCGACGCCTGGGAGAGCAGGATCCGCGACCGCGACTCGGCCGCGATCGCTGCCTCGATCACCTCGTCGCGGGTGCGACGGTCACGTGCGGTGACCACGGCCACCCAGCGCTGCGCCGCTCCGTCGTACACCGGAGTCACGTCGACGGTGACGGGGATCCGCGCGCCGTCACGCGCCAGGCAGTCGGTCTCGAACCCGACGACCGTCTCGCCCGACTCGACGCGGATCTGGAGGTCGATGGCCGCCGCGCGCCACTCCTCGGGGACGATCGCCGCGACGAGCGCACCGACGATCTCGTCCTCGGACCACCCGAGGAGTCGCTGGGCACCGGCGCTCCACGTGACGACACGACCGTCCGATGCCGTGAGGACGGCGTCGCGCGATGCTCGCGTCATCGCGACGATCGTGCGGCAGTCGCGGTCGGCGACGAGTTCGTCAGTGACATTCCGGGAGAGGCCGATGAGGGCGCGGACCGTGCCGTCGGAGTCCGGTATCGGCACGTCGGTCACACGCACGGGAACCCGTGAGCCATCACGCCGGCGGCACAGGAACGTGCCCGACCACCCGTCGCCGTGGAGCAACGAACCGAAGATCTCGTGACCGGCGTCCTGCTGCGACTCCGGAACGATGAGCTCGGCGAGCGGCTCGCCGATCGCCTCGACCGCCGACCATCCGTAGAGGCGTTCCGCGGCGTCGTTCCACAGCTCGACCACACCCTCGAGGTTCGTCACGATCACGGCGGTGTCGACGGCGTCGAGGAGCTCGTCGATGAGCTGTGGGAGCACCGGATCGAGCGCCGCCGAGCGGAGGGTGCGGGAAACGAGCGATCGTCCGCCACCGGTCGCGGGCCGTTGGATCCCGACAGCGTCTCCCCTCATACGCAGAGCCATCGGCCACCGTCGCACGCGAATGAGTCATTTCACCCAAGGTGAGGCGAAAAGGCCCACATCGTCCATCACCCGTCACGGGCGGACCCGACCGGGCCAGACTGCGGCATGACCTCCACCACCACGGCCACGACCGCAGCGACCCGTCCCGACCCGATGGCCATCGTCGTCGGTGCCCTCCGCCTCGCCTCGGGAGTGTCGTTCCTCGTCGCCCCCGAGGCGGCGAACCGCCTGTGGGGCGACGACGAGG
>CALMLJ010000207.1 GCA_937868025.1 uncultured Acidimicrobiaceae bacterium | reverse complement strand
CGAGCGTGGATCGACGACGACCGCCTGAACCCGATCGACCTGGTCGACGGCACCGCGCCGGGTCCCGGCGAGGTCACCGTCGACCAGGGTCTCGCCGACAAGTACGACATCGAGCTCGGACAGCAACTCGAACTGAGCACCGGTTCGGGTGCCAAGAGCTACCGGGTCGTCGGCACGACTGCGTTCGGCACGAGCGATTCCCCCGACCAGGGCGGCACGGTCACCGCATCGGAGTCCGACGTCTTCGAGTTGGGTGGGTTCTCGGCCCCCGCGTATTCGGAGATCCTCGTGGCCGCCGAGCCGGGGTTGTCGTCCTCCGCTCTGGTCTCGTCGATCCGGACGGCCCTCGAAGGTACGGACGGGGCGACGCTCGACGTCGTGAGCGGCGCCACCTACCGGAGCGACGCCAAGGAGCAGTTCGCGTCGTTCTTCGACTTCCTTCGCCCGGTCCTGCAGGGGTTCTCCGGCCTGGCGATCTTCGTGTGCGCCTTCGTGATCTTCAACACGTTCTCGGTGGTCGTCGGCCAACGCATCCGTGAACTCGCGCTGATGCGTGCCATCGCTGCGACCCCACGCCAGATCCGGCGTTCGTTGCGCGCCGAGGGGCTGGGTATCGGCCTCCTCGGCAGTGTGCTCGGCCTCGGCCTCGGTGCGCTGCTCACGTTCGTGCTCTCGAAGGTGTTCGTCGCGTTCGATCTCGACCTGCCGGCCGCTCGGATCACCCTCACGCCCTCGATCGTCATCACCGGCATCGTGGTCGGTACGACCGTCACGATGCTGTCGGTGCTCGTCCCTGCCTACCGCGCCGGACGCACCGCACCGGTCGAAGCCATGCGGGAAGCGGCGGTCGAGCCGTCGAAGGTCGGCAAGGTCCGCCTCTCCATCGCGGTCGTGCTGTTCCTTGCCGGTCTGGGGCTGCTCCTCACCACCAACGCCTGGCTCATCGGGCCCGGCGCCGTGCTCCTCGTCATCGGCGTGTTCCTTCTGGGCCCCGCGCTGGCGTTCTGGTTCGCCCGCGGCACCCGCCCGTTGCTGTCGCGACTCGGCATGGCTGGCCGCCTCAGCTCCGACAACATCGCGCGCAACCCCAAGCGCACGTCCACCACGATGAACGCGTTGGTCATCGGCCTGCTCCTCGTGACCTTGGTGACCGTGGCCGGCAACAGCCTCAAGCGCTCCGTCGTCGAGGAGACCAACAAGTACTCCACGGCCGACTTCCTCGTCGGGTCCATGCCCGGCACTGAGATCGATCCCGGGCTGCTCGACCAGATCGATGCGATCGACGGCGTAACCGCCATGGCGCGTCTGCAGCGCCACATGGTCGTCAACCAACGCAACGGTGCACCGTTCGTCACCGCCGGCGACCCCGAGGAGTTGGCGGCAGTCGGCATCAAGGCGACAGCAGGCTCCCTCGACGACCTCGGTGACGGCGCCGCCGCAACCGACTTCGGCGATGGCGTCTCGATCGGCGACACCGTGGAGGTCGAGGACCCGATCTCCGGGGCCGTCAGCCTGCCGGTCACCGCCGTGCTCGACTTCTCGTTCGACACGATCACGCTCGGCTACCTGGTGAGCCCCGAGACCCTGGCCAAGATCGCGCCGACGGCCGCGACGGGCCCCAGCCTCGCCCTCCTCAAGGTCGATCCGGATCGACGAGCCGCGATCGCGAAGGAGCTCAAGCAGCTGGGGGCGGGCTACGGCAACGTGCAGATCACCGCCGGAAACATCGTCGGCCAGGTCATCGAGACCGTGTTCGACTTCCTCATCAACGCGATCAACGGCCTGTTGGGCATGAGCATCGTGATCGCCCTGATCGGCATCGTGAACACCTTGACGCTGTCGATCTTCGAGCGACGGCGTGAGCTCGGGCTCCTCCGGGCCGTTGGAATGACGGCGACGAGCGTTCGCCGCATGATCCGGCTGGAGGCCGTGCAGATGGCCCTCCTGGGCACGATCATCGGCATCGCCTCGGGGTTGCTGCTCGGCTTCCTCCTGCTGCGCGCCAGCGACCTCGGGTCGCTCGACGTCCAGTGGGACCGGATGGGCCTGCTCCTCGTGTTGGGTGTGCTGCTCGGCATGCTCGCCGCGGTCGCCCCGACGAGGCGGGTGACGAAGCTCAACGTGCTCGAGTCGATCGAGGTGACCTGAGCTACGGG
>CALMLJ010000206.1 GCA_937868025.1 uncultured Acidimicrobiaceae bacterium | reverse complement strand
GTGTCGCCACCGTCGAAGGCACGCACTGCTGTCCGCACGGCGGGGTCGAGGAGGTCGAGCGCTCGGATGGTGCCGCCGATGTCGGCGAGCGCTTCGACGCGGACCAGCGGGGTTCGGTCCGGGTGTGGCTCCGCAGGTTCGCCGCCGAACTGCTCGGCGTAGTCGGCGAGCGCGCGCAGCTTGGCTCGACTGTCGGCGAGGAAGGTCCCGTGCGGGTCGATGAGCGAGACCCCGAGGCGGCCGTCGTCGCGTCGGGACACGATGACGAAGTCCACCTGAAGCGAGGCCCACGTGTCGTCGTCGCGCTGGTAGGCGATGCGTACGGCTGAGGGGGTGGGGCGCGAGGGGTTGCGGTACCAGGCAACGGTGCTGGCCCGGTCGAGCTCTGCGACGATGACCTGCCGTTCGAGGGCGTTGAGGTCCGCTGGGTAGCGGCCTTGCTCGTCGGCGTAGAGGTGCTTGTGGTAGCGGGGGAGCGGTTCCTGGTGGCGGTCGAGGGTGGCGGCGAAGTCGTTGTCGCGCAGCTCGAGGTAGAGCGCCTCAGGCTGCGAGGTCTGTTCTTGGACGCGGCGGAAACGGTCGCGTGTCGCTCCGGTCGTGTTCGCGATCGCGGCGGCGTGCGTGGTGAGCTGGTGTTGAACCCATGCGGTGCAGCGAGCGTCGATCTCTTCGCGGACCCCGGGGGTGCGGACGAGGGCGGCGGTGTGAAGACGGGCTTCGAACAGGTCGGCGTCGGGGTCGTCGTCGAGCGCGATCGCGTGGAGGTACTTGGCGTAGTCCGCTGCGACACCTTCACGGATCGAGGCGATGCTTCTGCCCACGTCATGTTCAAGGTCGCGGTGAGCGGTGGTGATCGAGAGTGAGCCGGCTGGGGTGATGGCGCCGCGTCCGGGCCGGATCGTATCCATCCGGATCTCGGTGCTCATCAGGTCGTCGACTTGGGCGGTGACGGCTTGGCGGTGCTCGGCGGCCAGTCCGTCGAGGCGGGCGTTGAGCGCTGCGGTGAGTTGTGCGCCGGCGTCGGCGACGAGGGCACCGCCAGGGGTGCCGGCAAGGAGTGTCGCGAGTCGCTTCGCTCGCGACACGGGGTGGGCGGACTTGTCGGGTGCGGGCACACTCATGGTGCGACTGAGGGCGTCGAACACTGCGGCGTCGAGCTGGTTGTTGCGTTCGAACGTCTCGGGTGCGCCGGTGACGGGGACGGGCCCCGTTTCGCCGCCCGCCCCCTCCAGTTCGGCTTTGATCGCGTCGAGTCCGGCACGTGCGAAGTAGGGGAGGTAGCAGGAGACGGCGTTGAGGGAATCGTCCGTGGTGACCCGGTAGGCGAGCGGCATCCGGACCATGCGGCCGATGATCTGCGCGATGTGGGTGGAGTCCTTCGCCGGACGTTCGGAGAACAGCACCTCGGCACGGGGGCAGTCCCATCCGGTCGAGATGGCGGTCTTGGCGAGCACGACCCGAACGTCGGTGTCGCCTTGGATGGACTCGGGCGGCACCCACCGCACCTGGCGGCCGGCTGCGCTGAACGGTTCGTGCTCGCCGAAGACATGGACGATCGCATCGGAGCCGAGGCGCGGCTCGCCCTCATTCGCCCATTCGTCGTCGATGGTCCCGACGATGTGGGAGAGCTTGGCGTCGTCGGCCTTGTCGGCCACCTGGACGACGAGCACCGGCAGCACTTCGGGTTCGTCCTGGTCAGCGGAGTACGCGGCCCAGGATCGTTGGAACCTGACGAGGTCCCGCACAGCGGCACGCAACATGGTGTCGGTGAACTCGCCGGTCTCATCGGGCCGAGCGACGCCGATCTCGTCCTTCAGCAGACCTGACGCCTGCACCTTGGCGGTGTCGACCGTGATGTTGTCGAGGCGGGCCCGTCCCGGGGTCTGTTCCATTGCCTGGTCGAACCGCTCGATCGTCGCGGAGATCCCCCACACGACGGGGACCGCTGGGTTGGAGCCCTGGCGGCCGTTGATGATCTGACGCACGATCGTGGTGCGGTCACCGAACCGCTTCATGCCCTTGTGCGCTTCGTCGAGGATCAGCACGAGGTCGGTGGCCCCGCCGTTGATGGTGTTGCCGATCACGTCCCAGAACGAGTGCTGGCGGAGGTCGACCCCAGATTTGGCGAGCGTCGAGTTCTTGCCGAGCTTCTGGATGTTGAGGAGGTACACCCGGCCGGGCAGCAGTTCGGCGTCGAGGTACCCGTTGTCGATCTCGCGGACCTCGCCGGGGTGGAGCTCGGAGGCTTGCAGCATCTTGGTTCGGGTCTGGCGGTTGAGCGCCGGGTCGTCGGTGACCCACAGGAAGGTGGTGTTCGGTCGGGCGACGGTGTCGAGTTCGGTTGAGCCGTGCAGGATCGCTTCGATGACCGCCGACGCGATCACGGTCTTGCCTGACCCGGTGACTGCGGACAGAGCGAACGAGGATCGCTGCGGCTTGCTGAGCCGCGACATGTCGAGCGCCGAATCGAGCTGCGCGAGCACCGCGGCGGCCGCCTCGCGTTGGTAGTCGTGAAGGTCGTACCTCATCGCGATCCTCCGCGGGACTGGGGCCGACCGATCTCGAATGTGGCTAGGTAGTTGCGGTAGAGGCGCACCGTGTCGATGCCACCGGGGAGCTCTCGCACGATCGTGGAGAACGTCGACGGCGAGTCGGTGACGATGAATGCTGCGACGAGGCCCTCGGGGGCCTCATCGACGAAGCTGCGCCACTGATCGGTGTCGAACAGGATCGCGTAGTGATCGCCGATCACGTACGGGCGCCGTTCGCCGGCAGGGTCTCGCTGCTCGGTGAGGATCGGACCGACCGCTCCACTGCGGAGCCACAGCAGCGGGGCGATGGCGTCGAACGAACGGTCAGCGTCAACCCGCTGGGCATCTTCGTAGGTGAGCTCGAAGAACTCGACGTTCTCGTCGAACCCCTCGGCCATCGGGAACTCGTCGGTGAACTTGTAGTCGCCCTTGACCGGCTCGCCCTCGGGGGTCCGTCCGGTGACCGCAGCGGTGATGCGCGGTCGGGTGATGTGCTCGAAGATCCCGAGCGCTTCCCACTCCGGGTCACCGTCGCGGAACCCGGCGTCGGTGAGCGTCTTCGCTTCGGCGGCCGAGACCTCGTTGTTGGTCACGGTGATCGATTGCCG
>CALMLJ010000205.1 GCA_937868025.1 uncultured Acidimicrobiaceae bacterium | reverse complement strand
TCACGTTGGACCGGTACAACGACGAGACGGCCGACGAGCTCTACGAGCAAGGCGAAATCCACGACGAACAGCAGGTCATCAACCTCGCGCTGCTGCCATGACTGCCCGTCATCCTCGTGGGACCCCCGCCGGCGGACAGTTTGCCCCCGGGCGGCGGCCCGAAGGCGAAGCGACAATCGACGGAACCGACCCGCGGTTGGCGCAACTGCTCGAACACCCGGTCGTGTCCGAGATCCTCCGTCGCTTCAACGATGCCGGTCAGCCAACCTTCATCGTGGGCGGAGCGATCCGTTCGGTTCTACGCGGCGAGGACCCTCACGACATCGACCTGTGCACCGCCGCCACTCCCGGGGTCACCGCCACGCTGCTCGACGATGTCGGTGCCGTGTACCCGCTCGGGGAACGCTTCGGCACCGTAGCGGTCAACGTTGAGGGCGAAGACTTCGAGGTGACCACCTTCCGAACCGAGAGGTACCAGGAGGGCTCACGCCATCCAGACGTGGAGTTCGCGGCCACCCTCGAAGAAGACCTGGCCCGCCGCGACTTCACCATCAACGCGATGGCCCTCAGCGCCGACGGTGCGCTCATCGATCCCGAAGGTGGCCGCGCCGACCTCGACGCCGGCGTCATCCGCGCCGTTGGGGATCCTGACGCCCGCTTCGTCGACGACCCGCTCCGCATCGTCCGTGCCATCCGCTTCGCTGCCGTCCTCGACTTCGGGTTCGACCAGGCCACCTTCGACGCAGCGTCGAGACACCGGGCCCTCCTCGACACCGTGTCCACCGAGCGGTTTCGCGCCGAGCTCGACAAGATCCTCGCCTCCGACAACCCGAACGCACTCGTCGACGCTGCCACCAGCGCCGGCGCTCTCGGTGCCACGAAGCACCTGTTCGGCCCCCTGGCGGACGCCGCAGCGGCCAGCAGTGCGAGAACGCACGTGCCGCCGCCCAGTCGGTTCGCCGATCTCGTCTACAGGTCCGGCGTGGACCCCATGAGTCTCGTCCAGGAGATGAAACGCGGGCGTTCCGAGATGGCGGCCGTCGCTCGAGTCGTTGACCTGCTCGACGACCTCGACGACGGCATCGACCCGCGGCTACTCGTCCGACGCAACGATGACGCCACCTTGGCGCAAGCTGCGATCCTCGAGCCGGGACCGTGCACCAAGTTCGGTCGTGCCTGGGCCCGAGCAGAGCAGCTCCGAGCACCACTCCCCGTCAACGGACGTGACATCCAAGCCGAGCTCGGACTCGAGGGCCGCGACGTCGGTGCAGCACTGCGCAGGGTCGAAGAGGCCTTCATCGACGCCGATGGGGAGCTCGACCGAGCGGGCGCCCTTCGCGCTGCTGCGACGCTCGCCCGGTAGTTCGGACGCCTTCATATGGTGGATGGTGGGGGCAGAGGTGCTCTGCGCTGACGGCTATCTCACCGACGGCATCTCCCCGAGTGGCACCCATGGGCCGGAGTGGATCGCGTTGTTCGACACCCGGAATCGGACAGTGGAGTTTCCGGTTCGGTAGGTCTGTTCGATCTCGATGAAGCCGAACTCGTTCGGCAGTTTCGCGTACGCGACCTCGACGAGTGTCGGCCGGGCGGGGTGATGCCATTCGAGCCGCCACCACTTGTCGTGGACGAGTTTCGTCGCCTCTGCCTCGGTCACTCCCGACACTGTAGAACAAGAGACGAACAGGTGTTCGATAGTCGGCGCCGGCACGCCGCCCTTCGTCACCTTCGACCAGGATCGGTCTGTGACGACGAACGGAGGTCTCTCCGGACCAGAATCTCAAGACGGTTGAACTCGGCGCAGAAGGCACGGCGAACAGACTTCCGCTTCGACGGCCGGCGCCACTCGGCGTTGCGGATGACCGACATCTCGAACGCGAGGAGCCCCCGGTCCGCCGACTTCACCTGAGCCATCACCTCGACGACCTGCTCGACCGGGAGCTCCGAGAAGCCAGGGACCAGCTTCGAGAAGATGACGTGCTCCATGCGCTCCTCGACCCGCTTGTACTGATCGAGGTGGGTCTTGAGCGGTCGGACGACGTCACCCAGGTACGCCTCAGCTGCGTCGTGCAGAAGCCCGAGCAGAGCCCGCCGAGGATCGCCTGTCGAGCGCCACAGCATCGCCGACACAGCGATGGAGTGCTCCGCGACCGACCATGGCTCGGCGGTGTGGCCGCCGAAACGGTTGACCATCGAGAGAGCATGGGCGATGTCGTCGAGAACGATCGTGTCGGGATCAGGGTGGAGGAGGTCGACGAAACGGCCGCTCACCGTGCGTATCGCCGAATCCGAATCCGGCAAGTCGAAGTCGTCAGCGGTGTGCCACTGGGTGTTCGCGGTCATCGAGGCTCCCCCGCTACTGGCGCGACCTGGGTGTACCCCGTGCGCTTCGTGGACGTCGTGAGGGCTGCGATTCGGATTCGTCGCGGCCGCTGAGGTGCCGTGACGTTGGCGACGTGGGCGTGCTCGGTGTCGACGGAAAGCACCGTGAACTCACGCCCGCTGTCGTTGATGCGCCAGCGGGTGTCGACGAGGTGCTGGTTCGCTGTCGTGCTCACTGGCCGTCCTCGGGAGCGGCGACGAGGCCCTCGACCTCGGAGCGGTC
>CALMLJ010000204.1 GCA_937868025.1 uncultured Acidimicrobiaceae bacterium | reverse complement strand
CCGTCGAACTTCCAGTGCCACGACTCGCGAGGGGTGTCCTCGACGAAGCCGAATCGGCCGGCGTTGGCCCGCATCCACGACAGCGCCTTGGTGTCGAGGTCGAGGTCGAGCGCGAGGCCCAGTCCGTGGTCGCTGGTGCCGGGCTTCGCCGCGAGGCCGCCCTGGCTGTAGAGGCCCTTGCGGTTGGCGACGTCGACCTGGGCGTCGTAGCTGCGATACGAGTCGGTCACGCCGATCGTCACCCCGTCGGCCTCGGCGGCGGCGCTCAGCTTCGTGAACGCCGAGGCGGCCGGCGCGGCGAGGCGGTGCGATCCGACCCCGATGGGGGTCAGGGCCTCGTCGGGGAGGCGACCGTTCTCGTACAGGCCTTCCAGGTTGGAGACGGCCCGCTTCGTCGCGATCGGCGCGACGGTGGCGACTCCACCCGATGAGCCGTAGGCCGATTGAGCGGCGCTCAGCGAGGTCGTCCGTCCGGTGGACGACTGCAGGCGCGAGGCGTTGGCGGTCGACAGCAGGTCGGTCAGGGTCGACAGGTTGTTGGTGTCGCCGAGTCCGGTGATGCCGTTGGTCGTGTCGCTCGCGGCGAGGGTCTCGGCGAGCACCGAGGCGAAGTCGGCCGAGGTCCCCGTCGATGTGGTCGAGCCGGTCGACGTGGTACCGAGCGCGCCGGGGTCGAAGCGCGAGCGGATGACGTTGATCCGCGCTTGGACGTTGGTGGGGATCTCCACGGAGTCCTATCGGCGGGTCGGGGCCACTGTTGAGCGCGCGGTGGTCCGTTCGGCCTACGAGCCGCAGTTGCTCGCGGCCAGGTCGCCGGTGAACGGGCCGAGGTTCGGCGCGTTCTTGGAGACGGCCCAGAAGCGGAACCCGCCGTTCGACAAGCCGGCACCGGTTGTCGCCGCCGACCAGGGGGCCTGGTGGCGGTCTGCCATCAGCGAGTACGTGAGGAAGTTGCCGCTGTCGCCGGTGGCGTGCCACCACAGCATCCCGACCCCGAAGGCGGGGGCTTCGCTCATCACGGCGCGGGCCCCGATGCGGTTCCAGATCGGCAGGCCGGCGGTGCCCTCGTCGAGGGTCAGGGGGTCGCCCAGCTCACCGATGACCACGGGGATGTTGTGGTCCTTCAGGTACTGCAGCGCCTCGCGGTGGTTGGCGCGGCTGGCGGCCTCGTTGTCGAAGTCGGCGAACTCGCCGAAGACCCCGTCCTTGCCGAGCGCGCCGTAGGCGTGCCAGGAGTAGAGGACGTTGCACTGGCCGGCGCCGAGCCGGAGGATCGAGTTCGACCCCGTGAACGTCTCGACTGCCTGCCCGTAACCGGGGATGTCGGCGACGAAGACGTTGTTCGGAGCGATGGCCCGGAGGCGGCGGAGCGCGTCCTGCTGCAGGGTCAGCCAGTTGGCGACGTCGCCGTCGGAGCTGCCGCCCTGCGGCTCGTTGAACATGTTGAACCACACGTAGGGGTTGTTCTTGTACTTGTTCGCCAGGCGCTCCCAGAACGGGTAGAGCGACTGGATCTTCGCCGACGAGGCGGGGAGGTTCGCTCCGGTGACGTCGTGGCAGTCGACCATGACGACGATGCCCTGCGCCGTGTACTCGTCGATGAATGAGTCGATGCCGGCATTGAGCTGGGCGACGGTCGGCGAGGGCGGCGGGACGCAGATGAGGTTGGCTCGCACGATGTTCCAACCCCACGCCTTGGCGTCGGCGGCATGCCCCGTGGCGGTCCCGTTCCAGTTGAACGTGTACCCGTTCTCGTAGGGCCCTTGGCGGACCGACACGTTCGCTCCGATCGGATAGAACCGGTTGCCGGCGGGATCGACGATGTCACGTCCGACGATGGTGAACCGGCCGGTCGGGCCGACGGGAGCCCCACCGCCCGGTGCCGAGGAGCAGGCGGTCAGGGCGGTGCCGATGAGGGCGACGATGGCGAGGGGCACGGCGAGACGACGATGCATCCCCAGAGCTTCGACATCTCCGGTGACGAGCTGGAGTGACGCGGGTGAATTTCGGCGGAATCCCTCGTCGAGGGGATCGTGCGTCGGCGAGGACGGGGCTCAGGTGACGGCGACGCGTTCGAGGAGCGCTCGGTACTCGTGGAGTCGCGGCACCGGCAGGCCGTCGACCTTGCCACCGTCGTCCCATCCTCGGAGGGCAACGGCGGCACCGAAGGCCGGGTTGCGCTCGAAGGTCGCGACCTCGTCGGGCGACATGGGCCCACCCTGGATCTGGAGGCTCCGGGTCGACCCCTCCGACAGTGTCGCGGCGTACGCCGGGTCGGTTGCCGCCCGGTAGCGCTTGGCGCGGACGTGCAGCGCGATCGGACCGGTGACCGACGGCGGGAACAGCGAGGCCAGGTGTCGGGCACCCACCGACTCGTGGTCGAGATCGATGTCGGACGGCACCCAGTTGTCCTCGGCGGCAGCGAGGTCGAGCAGGTGTCCGATGTCGTGGAGGAGCGCGGCGGCGACCTGTTCGTCGGGTGCGCCGTCGGCGACCGCGAGCGCTGCGGTCTGCAGTGCGTGTTCGAGCTGGCTCAGGCCCTCGTCGTAGTTCTCGGGGCCCCAGCGCTCGTAGAGGTCGAGGATCTCGTCGACGCTGGTCGCCGTCACCGGAGCGCCGGTCATCCGGCCGTGGTTCCCGCGTCGACAGCTCTGCCCTGGAAGTCGCCGATCAGGGAGACCTTGGTGTGCGCGCCGCTGCCGTCGTCGGCAGCGAACGCAGCGAGTTTCTCCCGGTAGTAGTCCTCACGCAGATCGCCCTCGGAGAGCGCGTTGTAGGTCGGGTACAGGGCGCGGCGTGCCGTGGTCGACGTGTTGGGCCCGCTGCGGTGCGGGGTGCGGGAGTGGAACCAGAGGGTCTGACCGGCGGCGACCTCGACGGCGGCCCACTCGAGTTCGGCCACGACGTCGGGGTGCACACATCCCACCTCGTCCATCGGGAGGACGTCGTGGTGCATGCCGGACACGACGTCGAGGCACCCGTTGTCGACCGTCGCGTCGTCGATGGCGACCATGCACGACACGTGCGACGCGACGAACGGGTAGGCCGGCGCGTCCTGGTGCGGCGCGTACCCGGCGCCGCCCGGCAGCTTGTAGTTGATCTTCTCCTTGTAGAGCACGGCCTGCTCGCCGAGGAGGGCCGACGCGGTGTCGAGGAGGGGACCGGTCGTGAGCAGCTCGCGGAAGCCCGGGTGGAACGGGATGAGGTTCTCGCTCCGGCACAGCTTCGGGCCGTCGTCGGTCATCTCGCGGTGGTGCAGCCACCCGTCGCCGTCGTCGGGCCACGCCGAGATCTCGTCGACCCACGACCGCAGCGCGGCGAGGCCGTCGGCGTCGAGGGTCTGCGTGAGGAGCCAACCGTTGGTGTTGAAGTGCTCGACGGCCTCGGCATCTGCCGTGTCGAACACACGGGCGACGAGGACCTGGGCACGAGGGAGTGCAGTCACGTTGCACGATCGTAGCTGCCGGTCCCTCTCCGGTCATCCGGAGCACTACCGTGCGGACATGCGCGACGGGTTCGACGGGGTCACCGACGATCTGGGCAACCCGGCGGGCGACCCGGTGGCCGATTCGTGGACCGACGACGAGCTGTCCGAGCTGGCCCTCGGCGCCGATCCTCGCGAGCGGCTGACCGCCGACGCCACGCCGCTCGACGGCAGCGTGCCGGCGAGCGACGGTCCGCTGCCGGGGTGGTACATGCCGGCCGTGGCCCGGGTCGTGACGTCGCCGACCCGGCGGGTCGCAGCGCTGTCGGTCGTCGGCGCGTTCCTGGTGATCAATGCGCTGGGACTGTGCGCCACCTACGGCGTGATCTCGATCTGAGCAGTGCGTCGCCTGCGGGCGCTCAGCAGGATCCGCCGGCCCCGAAGTCCTGGGTCCAGAACTGCGTCCCACCCGACGAGCTCGCCCGACCGAACCCGACGTGGGTGTAGGCCGGGTCGAGGATGTTCTCCCGGTGACCCGGTGAGCTCATCCACGACCACATGGCGAGGTCGACGGTGGTCTGGCCCTTGGCGACGTTCTCGGCGATCGCTGACCAGCCGCCGTACCCGGAGCGAGCGGCACGGTCGCCGACCCTCGACCCGTCCGCGCCGCTGTGGCTCATCGTCGAACGGCCGGCCTGGTCCTCGGAATGCTGCTGCGCTGCGGTGCCGAGCGTGCCGCAGAGGGACACCGGGCCCACGCCGGCACCGGCACGGATCGTGTTGATGCTGCGGAGCATCTGCGCCTGCCAGTCGTCGCCCCCCGGTGCGGGGCACCCGGAGAGCACCGGGACGAGACCGACGATCAGGAGCACTGCGAAACGACGGAGCATCCCGTAGTGATCGGGTCACCGGGAGGCGCGCTTGACGTTTGTGGGCCGTTGGACCCATGCGGCGGGAGGGTGTGCCCACTCGGGCACGCGGCCTATCCGTGCTGCCAGAACCGGTTCGAGAAGGAGACGATGCCGCCCAGCGCGACCCGGTCGAGCGCCGCGATGTCGTCGGGCGCGAGCTCCCAACCGAGCGCGCCGGCGTTCTGGGTGGCCTGGTCGCCGTTCTTGGCGCCGGGGATCGGGACGGCGCCCTTCTCGATGATCCATCGCAGCGCGACCTGGCTGGGCGTCCGGCCGTCGTTGGCTTCTCCGATGCGGCGCAGCTCCGCGACGACGCGGTCGACCTGCTCCATCGGGTGCGCGGAGAACCCACGCTTTCCGGGCGGTGGATTTTGCGCTGAGTACTTGCCGGTGAGGCGGCCCTGGCCGATCGGGGAGTACGCGAGCGGCACCACCCCGAGTCGACGGCATTCGGCGAGAAGACCCGAGGTCTCGGGGCCGCGGCGCAGGAGCGAGAACTCGATCTGGTTGGATGCGAGCGCGACGCCGCGTTTGCGGAGTTCGTCCGCGATCGTCCCCATCTCCTTGATCGAGTAGTTGGAGACTCCGACGGCGTCCACCAGACCGGCACGGTGCAGCTCGGCCAGGCCTTCGGCGAGGGCTGCCTTGCCGCGCAGGCTGACCGGACCGTGGATCTGGTAGAGGTCGACGCGGTCGATGCCGAGTCGTTCGAGCGACGATTCCAACGCGGTGCGCATGGCAGCGCCGACGTTGAGCTTCCACGGCAACGGCATGAACTTGGTGGCGAGCACCAACGACGCGCGCCGCCCGGGGTCACCGGCGAGCAGGCGACCGATGATGCGTTCGCTCTCGCCGTTGCCGTACACCTCGGCCGTGTCGAACAGCGTGACCCCGGCGCCGATCGAGGCCTCCCACGCCTCGGCGATGGTGGCCTCGTTGAGCGAGGTGTCGTAGCTGCCCATGCCCCACGTGGAGGAGTCGCCCCACGCCCAGGTGCCCACACCCAGAGGTGCGGTCGGGGTCGTGGAACCGGGGAAGGTCACATGGTCGGTGGTCACCGACCCGAAGCTACCGGCTGCGACGGCTCCCGCCGCTGCGCTGCCCACCACCGGCACCTGCACCTCCACCGGCACCACTGCCGGCGCCGGAGCGACGCTGGCCGCCGGAGCGCTGACCGCCACCACCACCGCCACCGCGTCGTGCGTTGCCGGCCGGCGCTGCGCCGGCCGCGGCGGGACGGCGACGCTTGCCCGTGCCGGGCGCGTTGCCCTGCTGGGGAGCGCTCGGGAGCGCGGCGTCGATCTCGGCGGGGGTGAGCAGGTTGCGATCGCCCGGGGCCAACTTCGCCAGCAGCGGGTCGCCGAGGCGGAGCGCCGTGACGGTCGGGTTGACGCCCGCCTTGCGGGTGAGCTGCTTGACCTCGCTGCGCTGGTCCTCGGTCGCGAGCGTGACGACGGTGCCGTCGTTGCCGGCGCGGGCCGTGCGGCCGGAGCGGTGGAGGTACGCCTTGTGCTCGACGGGCGGGTCGGCGTGGATCACGAGGGTGACGTCGTCGACGTGGATGCCGCGGGCCGCGATGTCGGTCGCCACGAGGGCGGTGGCCCGACCATCGGAGAACGCTGCGAGGTTGCGGGTGCGGGTGTTCTGGGCGAGGTTGCCGTGCATCTCGACCGCCGGGACGCCCGACTTGATGAGCTGCTTGGTGAGGGTCTTCGCCCGATGCTTCGTGCGGGTGAAGATCATGGTGCGACCGGGGGCAGAGGCGAGATCGACGAGGACGGGGAGCCGGTCGTCGGAGCGCACGTGCAGCACGTGGTGGACCATGGCCGTCACCGGCGACTGCTCGGAGTCGACGCTGTGGGTGATCGGGTTGGTGAGGTACCGCTTGACCAGCACGTCGATGCCGTTGTCGAGCGTGGCCGAGAAGAGGAGGCGCTGACCGTCCTCGGGCGTGCGGTCCATGATGCGCTTGACGCCGGGCAGGAACCCGAGGTCGGCCATGTGGTCGGCCTCGTCGAGGACGGTGACCGCGATGTCGTCGAGGCTGACGTTGCGCTGGCCGAGGTGGTCCTCGAGGCGACCGGGGCAGGCGATGACGACGTCGACGCCCTTGCGGAAGGCGGCGATCTGCGGGCCGGCCGAGACACCACCGAACACCGTGATGGTGCGGAGGCCGAACGGCTTCGTCATCGGCATGATGGCTTCGTTGATCTGGGCGACGAGTTCACGGGTCGGTGCCAAGATGAGGGCACGCGGCTTGCGGCCGGCCTTGCGGTCGGCGGCGCGCACACCGTCGGCGGCGAGGCGGGTGACGAGGGGAAGGGCGAACGCGAGCGTCTTGCCCGAGCCGGTGCGGCCCCGGCCGAGCACGTCGCGACCGGCGAGCGAGTCGGGCAGCGTGGCGGCCTGGATGGGGAACGGGTGGTGGATGCCGGCGTCGGCGAGCACCTGGGCGAGGGCTGCGGGGACGCCGAGCTCTTCGAAGGAGGGCCCGTCGTAGAGCGGGGCGTCGTCGGCCCCGTTGTCGAGATCGGACGCGTCGGATGACGCGGTGGCAGGGGTGGTGGTGGGGCGGTGATCCGCCATGGGGGTACTCCAGTAGCTGAGGTCCGCCGACAGGTGCGCCGACCTGGTCGATTCGGGACGGTGGCCCCGGAGACGGTCTGGCGAGCGGTTCAGCGGTGGTGGCCCAGAGGCGGGCACACGATGGTGAGTGTAGCCGACGCCCTGGTGATCCCGGTCATGGTGAGTAGCTTGAGCCGCATGTCACTGGGTCCCTCCTCCCGTCGCGTTGCCCTCGTTGTCGCCGGTCTCGTCCTCGTCGGCGCCACCGGTGCGTGCGCCGAAGGCGGCAAGATCACCATCGGGGAGGCCGGTGAACCCCCGACGACCACTGCGCCGGGCAGCGATGCCACGACGATGCCGGACGTGACGTCCGAGACGACCACGACCGTCGGTGGCGGCGGCTCGGCCACGACGACGGTTCCGGGCGGTGCTCCGGGTGCCGACGGCGCGGGTGCGCCGGACGCCGACGAGGATGCGCTCGACAACAGCTGGGTGGCCAGCGCCGGTGAGTACCGCGGTCAGGACGGACTGCGCGTCGCGTACAACTGCCCGGCCGGCGGCACGCTCGCGTCGCTGTGGGGGACGGGTCCCTTCACCGACGATTCCTCGGTGTGCACCGCTGGTGTGTTCCTCGGGCTCATCACCACCGAAGGCGGTGGGCGCATCGTGATCGAGATCGCACCCGGCCAGGACGCTTACGCGGCCGGCGAGGGCCACGGTGTCGCCGCAGCGTCGTACGGCACCTGGGCGGGCAGCTTCGACATCGTGCGGTA
>CALMLJ010000203.1 GCA_937868025.1 uncultured Acidimicrobiaceae bacterium | reverse complement strand
CTCGACGTCCATGGCGAAAGCCTAGACCCCGACCGGACACGCCCGACCCGCAGGGCTTTGTACTGCGAGGAGGACCGTCAGCGGCCCTCCTCGCAGTACGAAACACCTAGGCGTGGCGCAGGATCAGCTTGCCGAGCTGGTCGGCCTTGCGGATGCGCTCGACGGCACGCGGATAGTCGTCCCACGCGAACACTTCGTCGATGACCACGGGGAGCCCCTCGGCCATGAGCTGCGTGACGTACGCGAACTCCTCCTGGGAACCGAGAGTGGAACCGACGATCTCGTGCTGCTTGAAGAAGAGCCGCGGCAGGCTGAGCTGCACGTCCGACCCCGACGTCCCGCCACACGTCGCCAGGCGGCCACCGGCTTTGAGCGCCGCCACGGTCTGGTTCCACGTCGCCGGACCGATCGAGTCGACGATCACGTCGGCCTTGATCGGATAGCGCTCGTGGGAATCGAACGAGTCCTCGGCGCCCAGCTCGATCGACCGGGCCCGCTTGGCGGCGTCGCGCGACGTGGTGAACACCCGGGCACCCATGTGCTGGGCGAGCATCTGGGCCGCGGTGGCGACTCCACCGCCGATGCCGGTGACGAGCACGATCTCACCGGCCTGCAGCCGGGCCCTGCGAAACATGCGCCACGCCGTCGTGAGCGCGACGGGGTACGCCGCGCACTCCTCCCACGTGCGGCCGGCCGGGCGCAGCTCGGCGCCGTAGTCGGGGATGACGACCTGTTCACCGTGGCACCCCCACCGGTGCTCCCCCATCAACTGGAGGCTCGGGTCGAACACGCTGTCGATCCCGAACTTCTCGATCGCCGCGGCGTTGGTCTGCGCCGCGTTGATGGCGACCTCGTCGCCGACCGAGAAGCGAGTGACGCCGTCACCGATCGCGTCGACGACCCCCGCACCGTCGGACCCCGGCACGTGCGGGAACGACTTGGGCTTCGGGAGGCCACGCGTCTGCCAGTGGTCGATGTGGTTCACACCGCTCGCGACCAGCCGGACGCGGATCTCGCCGACGCCAGGCTCGGGTGTCGGGACCTCCCCCCACTGGTACTCGCCGGGCGATTCCGAGAGAAACCAACTCTTCATGGCTGGGATGGTAACGGGGTCCGGCCCGAACCGTGCGCTCAGCGGGCGAGCGGGGACGTCACGACGGTGACCCCTGACGCCTCAGCCGACGACGACGCTGCCTTGGTCGGGCTGCACCTCGAGTTCGACGCGGCGGGCCGAACCCACGGCCACACCGTCGACGTAGACGGGCGTGGGCCGATCGAACGTCCACACCGTGCTCGTCACCCGGGACGTCGACAACGCCGGGTGCGGCAGGTGCGTCCCCGTGTGGGCCCGTCGACGGGCCTCCCACCGGTCGCGGACGTCGAGCCGGCCGGTGGTCACGTCGATCAGCCCGTCGTTCGGGTGTGCCTTCGGGCCCAGGTTCCACTCGCCGAGGTGGGTGCCGTTCATCGCCACGGCGAACTCCCCGGACCACCAGCGCCGGCGAGCGACCACATGGGCCGCGGCCACGCGGTCGACGCCGTCGACCCGGACGGCGACGAGATCGATCGGCAGGGCCATCACCGGTCCGTCGAGGTCGACCGGCGAGCTCGCCCGACCACCGAGCGAGTGGTACAGGTCGCCGCCCCGCAGGACGATGGGCGAGTCGAGTGGCCGGCCCAGCAGCCGAGCGACCTCGGCGTCGGTACCCGCCTCCGGCTCGGTGCCGTCGAGATCGACGGGCCGGCCCCACACCTCACCCTTGCGGATCACGTCCCCGCCTTCGGCAGATCCTCCGCTGCCGTCGGCAGATCCTCGGCTGCCTTCGGCAGGTCCCCCGCTGCCTTCGCCAGGGCCTCCGAGGGCCCGAAGTCGGCCACCACCCCGCGCCGGATCGCCTCGACGGCCGCCGCCGCCCGCGACCGCGTGCCGAGGTCGGGGGCAATCTCCGCGATCTGGCCGAGCACGTCGATGATCATCTTGGTGGTGCGCACGAAGTCGCCGCCCGACATCTCCCCTTCGATCAGACCCCCGAGGTCACGCCCCGACGCCCACCCGTGGCACACCGCCATGAATCCGGGATCGGGCGGTCGGGTCTGTGGCAACCCCCGCTCGCGCTCGGCGCGGGCGATCTTGTCGGCAAGCCGTTCGAGCCGACCGAACCGCTGGCGCAGGTTCCGGTTGGGGTAGACCGGCTCCGACCCGTCGGGACGCCGCTCCTCGAACACCACCGCCGCGACCAGCGCCGCGACGCCGGGGGCGTCGAGCCCGTCGAACACTCCGTCGTCGAGCGCCAGCGCCACCAGCAGGTCACGTTCGTGATAGATCCGCGCCAGTCGCTCCCCCGGCGCGGTGAGCGCCCACCCGTCGAGGAACCCGAGGTGACCGAGGAGGTCGGCCACGGCCTCGAACCGGCGGACGACCGACGACGACCGCTGGTGCAGCTGCTTGGACAGCCGGGCGACGTCACGCTCGAGGCCGGTGCGCTCGCGGTACGCGGCCAGGTGGTCGTCGCGGTCAGGGCAGTCGTGGACCGGATGTGACTCGAGTTCGGCCACGAGGCGGTCCCACCGCGACGCGCCGGACGGCGCGGTCGGGATCGTCGCCCGAGCGGCCCGCAGGCGCGACGCGGTCTCGTCGAGGAACGCCGGATCGTGGGGGGCGTAGGGGGTGG
>CALMLJ010000202.1 GCA_937868025.1 uncultured Acidimicrobiaceae bacterium | reverse complement strand
GGTGCGCTAGCCAACTGCGCCAACGGCCCGTGGAGCCGACACCTTAGCAGGTCGCCCCGCTCCCGCGATCACCACACACGCGAGGACGAGCAGGAGCGATGAGGCGACCAGCGCGACGACTCCGTACCGGGGGCTCGCGTCGACGCCGGCATGGGACCGCACGACGTCCACGAATTGAGCGACGGCCACGAGGACCGCCGTGGCCGAGGCCACGATCGCCACCACCGTTGCGGAAGCGGAGCGCACGTTCGCCACCGCGGGCGCCGCGCCCAGAGCCGCGACCACGGCGAGGAACACGAGCAGCGGACCCCAGCTCGTGCCACCGACCACGTTCGTCCACCCGTTGCCGGCGCGTAGCCCCAGGCCCTCGATGTCGACCTGCACCCAGGGCAGGAACGTCGACGCCGCTACTCCGGCCGCAGCGACGATCGCCACGACGGCGCTGGCGCGCGCCGCCGGCGCCACCGAGCGCGACTCGACCGTCAGGATCGTGGCCGCCGGCGCCCCGTAGACCGGTGGTCCGGTTGGGTACGGCGGAACCGCACTCGCGCCGGCCTGGCCACCGAGGGGAATCGAGGGAACGGGTGCGTAGCGAACCGATGGGCTCGGCGGATACCCGGGTGGAGCAGGCGGGGCCGGCGGCCACGGTGGGGGTACCGGCGACGGGGGCGGGGAAGTGCGGGGGTCATCCATCGGGTACGGCCTCCGACCATGCCATCCGCCCGCCACCGGAGCGAACGAAACTGAGGCGACGAGGGGAATCGAACCCCTGTGCAAGGCTTTGCAGGCCTCTGCCTAACCACTCGGCCACGTCGCCAGCCGGAACACCCTACCCGCGTCGCGTTCGGGTCCGGTCCATCTTCCGCCGGAGACCCCGGCGGAGAATCCGGATCGACGAAATGAACACGAACTGTGACCACGTCCGCGCGCCCCGGTGTCATTATCCTGTTCGGGTGCCTGTCGTCGTCGCGCGCTCGGATGCCCAGCATCCACCGGACCCAGTTCGCCCGGGTACCGACGCGTGACGACTGCCGAACGCTCCGGCGGCCTCCCGCCGGACCCCGACGACTGGGACCTTCCCGCACCGTCCGGCGCGCCCTGCGCCGACCTGCCGCCACCGGTCGCGCCCACGCCAACCGAGCTGGCACCCGAGCCCCAGCCAGCGCTGGACCACGTGCCGTTCGACATGGACTTCATCGCGCGGACGCTCGCTCGGGTCATCGGCGAGCAGACGTTCACGACTCCGGTGACGAGCTCGGAGCCCTGGAGCCCAGCTCCGCTCGTCGATCTCGAACCCGAGCCGTTGATCGCTCCAGCGGCTCCCCCGCTGCTCCCGGATCCACCGATCCCGGCCCCACCGGTCCCCACACCGCACCCGCCCGCTCCCCCGGTGTCGGCACCGACTGCACCACTCGTGGCTCCACCGGTCGCAGATCGCCCGCCGGCACCTCCCGCTCCGCCACTCCCCCCTCCGCCGAGCGCGACGGCGGCCCCTGCTCCGTCCGCCCCGCCTGCTCCACCTGCGCCACCCCCACCCCCGGCGTATGAGCCCGCCGCCCCGGCGGCGCCGGCCGCTGACCTGCTGGACGCCGACGGCCGGCTGTTCCGGTTCGCCCCACCCAAGCAGCAGACGGCTGGCGAGACCGGAGGACTCCGGGGCATCCGGGTCGCGTTGCGGACGCTGCTGCGCCAGCGGCGACGCATGCTCCTGTCGATCGTCGCTGTCGCCCTAGGTGTGGGTTACTTGGCCGGCTCACTGTCCCTGCTCCAGCGGGTCGGCGCCGGTCTGGCAGCACAAGCCGGCGCCGGAACCGAACGCGCCGACCTCGTCATCGAGGGCACGATCGCCGACGACGGTCCACTCCAACAGGTCCGCCGGCTCGTCCCCGACACCATCGTCGACCAGGTCCGCGGCATCGAAGGCATCGCCGCGGTCGAACCGCGCCTCGAGAGCAAGTCGACGCTGATCCTCGGACCGACGGGCTCGCCGGTGGTGCGGTTGGGGCTCACCGAACGGCCGCTCGGCGCCAACTTCCCGACCGAGCCGTCCCTCAATCCCTACCGATTCGTCGGCGAGGGGCGCGCACCCGCAACCGACACCGAGGTCGCGATCGACGCCGAGACGGCGAAGGTCGCCAAGGTGAAGGTCGGTGAGCCGGTCCTGATCGCCGGCAAGGTCGGCCTGAAGTCGTTCACCGTGACGGGCATCGTCGAGCTGACCAAGGGCACGTTTCCGGCGGGCTCGTCCCTGGCGCTCTTCGCCACCGAGGTCGCCCGCCCACTCTTCGAGCTCGGCCCCGACGACAACGCCATCGCCATCAAGCTCGAACCCGGGGCGGACCGGGAGCAGGTCATCGAACAGCTTCGTGCCATCATCTTCAGCGGCGCCGAGGTGTCGACCGGCGCTGAGTACGCCGAACACCGCCAGGCATCGTTCGAGAAGAGCTTCACCCTGATCCGGGCCCTCCTCGTCGGCTTCGCGGCCCTGGCGCTCGTGGTCGGTGCGTTCACCGTGGCCAACTCGATGGCCCTGCTCTTCGACCATCGCCGTCGTGGCTTCGCGATGCTGCGGCTCATGGGGGCGTCGCCGTCCCAGCTCGTCGGCGCCGCCACGGCGGAGGCGCTGCTCGGCGGCGCCATCGCCGGTGTGGTCGGTCTCGGCTTGGGCCTCGGCGTGGGCGCGGCGATCGAGTGGTTGATCCAGTCGACGGGCACACCGCTGCCCGTCGCCGGACCGATCATCACGTGGTGGATCCCGGTGTTGGCCGTGGTGATCGGTGCCGCGGTCACCGTGTCGACGGCGCTCAGCCCGGCCCGTCACGCCTCGCGCACGCCGCCGGTCCACGCCGTCACCGGCGCCGACGACCGGCCGACCGATCGCTCACCCCTCGTGACCGGGCTCCGCTGGCTGGCGACCGTCATCGTGGTCGCAGCGGCAGCGGCGCTCCTCGGGAGCGCGTTCGGCGGGAGCGGCGTGATCCCCCTCGCCGCCGGCGCCGGGGCCGCCGTGGCCGTCGTCCTCGTGATCCTGCCGCGGCTCCTGAGCGGCATCGTCGGCGTTGCCACGTCGCTGCTGTTGGGCAAGTCGGTGGCCCTGCGGCGCATGAGCACACTGCGATCGCGCCAGGCCCGCACCCGAGCCGCGTCCACCACGGCGGCGTTGCTCCTCGCCGCTGCGGTCGTCACGTCGTTGACCGTCCTCTCGAGCAGCTTCCTCCGGTCCGTCGAGGGTCAGGTCTCGTCCGCGATCACCGCCGACTTCGTGGTCGACTCGGCCACATTCGCGACCGGCGGCTTGTCCGCGGACCTCGTGCCGCTCCTCCGCCAGCAGCCGGGGGTCGCAGCGGTCAGCGGCTGGCGGGTCGGGAACGCCTCGATCGGGCTGACGAAGTGGCGCGCCGCCGGCATCGACGGTGCGTCGATGTTCGAACTCCTCGATCTCGGGGTCGAGG
>CALMLJ010000201.1 GCA_937868025.1 uncultured Acidimicrobiaceae bacterium | reverse complement strand
TCGGCGATGCTGGCGCCCATGGACACCTTCCGTCTCTTCCTCCACGTCCTCGCGGCCTCGGTCTGGGTCGGCGGCCAGATCGTGCTCGGCGGTCTCGTGCCGACGTTGCGCAAGATCAGCCCCGAAGCGCCCAAGCTGGCCGCTCAGGCCTTCAACAGGATCGCGTGGCCCGCCTTCGGGGTCGCGCTGGTCACGGGCATCTGGAACATGCTCGTGGTGGAGGACCTCGATCAGGCCCTGTTCGGGATCAAGTTCCTCCTCGTGATCGTGTCGGGCGCCGGCGCGGCGATCCACATCGTCGGAAAGAGCAAGGCAGCTCTGGCCGTCGGCGGCGCGCTCGCGTCGGTCGGCGCCATCGCCGCCATGTACGTCGGCCTCGCGCTGTAGCTCATCGACCGGCCGGCAGCACCGGACCACTGACACGGCGGGCCTGATACGCCGCCGTCGCGATCGCAGCGAGCGCCCCGAGGAGGGCGATACCACCGATCGACACCGGGTCGACCACCGGGCGGAGGCCCTCCTCGCCCATCGACGTGATGAAGCCGGCCGCCATCGACCATCCGGTCACCACGCCGAGCGCCGAGCCGAACACGGCGATCAGCAGCGTCTCGATGACGACCGTCCGGTGGAACTGGGACCGAGTGAGCCCGACGGCCCGGAGCCGAGTGGTCTCGGTTCGCCGCTCGCGCAACGCCAGCGCGACGGTGTTCGCGACCCCGACCCAGGCGACCAACACGCTCACCCCCACCAGGACCACGAGCAGGTTGATGAGCGAGTTGATACCCGTCATTCGTTGGCCGAGGTACTCCTGGACGCTCGTCACGCTTGCGCCGGGGGCCAGTGCCCGGAGTTCGCGCCGAGCAGCCGCCACCACCTCGGGAACCGATGCTCGATCGTCGGCCTTCGCCCAGACGACCGAATCTCCGGAGAACTCGGGTGGTGCGTTCGAACTCGTCGTTGCGAGGTTGGCGACGTACTCGGCGTCGACACCGAACCGGCCGGTGAAGGTCGCAGCAAGGCGCAGCGTCGCTCGCCCCGTCGTCGCGAACCACACCTCGACGTCGTCGCCGACGCGCCAACCCGCCCGCTCCGCGGTCTTGGCGAGCACCATGACCTCGCCGTCATCGAGGTGCGTGATCGGTGGGGAGAGTCCCGGCACCTCGATCATCCGGCTGGCAGCGTCGAGGTCGACGCCGGTCAGAAACTTCGCCGCACCGATCGGCGGAACAGCGGACGAGGCGGTCGCGGCGTCGACCCCGGCGGCGTCGCGCGCCTGCGCCGCGTCATAGCTGTTGAGCACCGTCATCACGCCCAGCCGGACCGGCGTCACCGCGTCGATGCCGTCGAGTTCGGACAGTCGCGCCGCGACCGTGCGCGGCACGCCGACCGGTGACTCGACCAGGAGGTCGATGCCCGCGAGTTGTCCGGCAGCGCGATCCTCGGTCGCAGCGCGAACCGACGCCTCGAACGTGGTGATGACCGTCATCATCGCGATGCCGATGCTGAGCGCCACGATCACGAGCGTCGTCCGTCCCGGACTCCGCGCCGCCGATCGGATGGCGAGCCGCGCCGTGAGGCCCTGCCACGCAACCAGCGGGCGCCCGACCCATCCGAACACCGGGCCCACCACCGCTGAGCCGACCATCGCAAACGCGATGAAGACGGCCGCCGATCCGACGCCGATACCGGCGAGACCGAGCTCGGCGGCGCCCGTCAGGATCAACGAGATCAGTGTGACCCCCGCGACGAGGAGCGCCAGTCCACTCCAGTGCCGACGGCCCCAGCGGTACGTGTCGTCGACCTGGGTCGAACGGAGCACCGACATCGGCGACGTCGACCCCGCACGTACTGCGGGGACGATGCCGGCGACCAGGGTGGAACCGAGGCCCGTAGCGAATGCAGCGATGACCGAACCCCAGCCGACCCCGAGCGGGCCGTCGGGAAGGTCGAGGGCCCTGGCGAACACCGACCGAGTCGACCACGCGGCGAGCCAACCGGCGGCAAGACCCACAACCGATCCGACGACCCCGATCACGACTGCCTCGGACAGCACCGTGCGGGTCACCTGCGCACGGGTCGCCCCGATCGCCCGAAGCATCCCGAGTTCCCGAACCCGTTGCGCCATCACGATCGAGAACGTGTTGAAGATCACGAACGCCCCCACGAAGACGGCGATGAACCCCGACGCCATCATCGGGCGATCGAAGAACTCCGCAATGCGCCGCACGACAGCCTGCCGTTCCCCCACCAGCGTCGACCCGGTCACGACCTCGACACCGGCGCTCGAGTCGCTATCGGCACTCGAATCGGCGCCGAGCTCGCTCCCGATCCTCGAGCGGAGCCGTTCGAGGGCCCCATCTCCGAGATCGCCCCCGGCGCGGCCGATCACGAAGTCGAAGCCCGACGACTTGTCGAGGGCGGAACGCGTTGTCGGCTCGTCCATCCAGACCAGTCGAGGGCCGGGCACGATCTCGCCGTCGCGGACGATGGCCGCCACGCCGACGACCGTCAACCGCCGAGATGCAACCGGGAAGTCGACCCGGACCTCGTCGCCCGGCACGACGCCGGCGACGGCGGCCGTGCCGGTGTCCAGCACGACCTCGCCGTCGGCCACAGGAGCTCGCCCCTCGACGATCTCGACGCCGGCGAGCTCGGGATCCACCAGCCAGTTCGTGGCGACGGTTCCGGCCCCGAAGAGCTCGTCGATCGGACGACCGTCTCGACCGAGCACGGTCGCAGCGCCCTCGATCACACCGGCAACGGCGACGAGGTCACCCGAAGCGGCCATAGCCGACGCAACGTCACCGGGCACCGCCGCCCGAAGCGCCGCCCCGCCGATCTCCTGCCCGCCACCAGCACGGAGGACCACGTCGACACCGCCGAATCGCCCGTCGAGCGCGCCGTCGAGCGTCGACCGCGTGAGTCCACCGAGCGCGAGGGTGGCCGTCACGAAGGCCACCGACACGACGACGGCCGCCAGCAGACCGAACCATCGTTGTCGCTCGACCCAGACCGCACGAACCGGCTTCAGCACGCGCGATCACCACATTGCGTCGCCCCAGCAGCCATCGCCCTGATCTTGGACCGGCGTCAGCCCGAATCCGCCGCGGCGCACACAATCTTCACATGTCAGCGGGCGAGCCGCCGAGCTGGCCCGATCAGCCGGCGAGCCGCCGGGCTTCGTCGTAGACCCCCTGCACCTCGCCACGCAGCTGCTCGGTCAGGGCCGAGATCGCCGAACGGGGCACACGTCCCTCGATGTCGACATCGGGGTAGATCGGCTCGCCGATCACGATCACGACCTTGTGGGGCAGGATCCACTTCTTGCCGATCGGCATCGCCTTGTCGGAGCCGCCGATGCCGATCGGGATGATCGGCACCCGCTGCCGTGCCGCGACGAACGCCGGGCCGTCGAACAGGTCGGCGACGTCGTCGCCCGACTTCCGGCGCCCCTCGGGAAACACGACCACCGGCTCCCCTGCCGCCAGGAGGTCCTCGCACGTCCGGATCGCGCTGAAGTCGGCGGTGTCACGCACCACCGGGAAGGCGCCCATCACGTTGAGGAACCGGTCGACGAGCCCACCGAGGAAGATCGACGACTTGGCCATGTACCGGACGGGGCGCTTCACCGCGAGCCCGGCGAGGAGGAAGTCGAGGTTCGAGCGGTGCACGGGAGCGACCACGAACGCACCGGATCGAGGCACCCGCTCGCCCCCGATCACTTCGAGCCGCCAGTACGCGCCGGTGAGTCCGCGGGCGAGAGCCCACAACACCCGGTAGGCGGCGAGGGCGACGGGACCGCGTGGGGATGGTTTCATGAGGGTTCCTTTCGTGCGACCCGCCCGAGGCCGCGGGCCTCGGCTTCGGCCACGATGCGATCGACGACCTGCTCGATCGTGAGGTCGGAGGTATCGACGATGACGGCGTCATCGGCGGGTCGGAGGGGAGAGTCGGCGCGGGTCGAATCGATCCGGTCGCGCTCGGCGATGTTGGCGGCGGCGGCCTCGAGGTCGAAGTCGCCGAGATCGTCGCCGGCACGGCGGCGGGCCCGCACTTCCGGCGACGCCGTCAGGTAGATCTTCAAGGGGGCGTCGGGGAGCACCACGGTGCCGATGTCGCGGCCTTCGAGCACCCCGCCGCCGCGTCGGGCCATCCACTCGCGCTGGAGGCCTCGCAACCGACGGCGGACGCCGGGATGTGTGGCGACGATGCTGACGTTGGCCGACACCTCGGGCCCACGGATCTCGGTCGTGACGTCGTCGCCATTGATCGTCACCCGTTCGTCGACCACGATCTCGGCGCGTTCGGCCGACGCCGTGGCCCCCTCCGCGTCGTGCACGTCGCCGCCGGCACGGAGGACCGCGCACGTGACGGCGCGGTACATCGCCCCGGTGTCGAGCATCGGCAGGCCGACCCGGTGGGCGACCATCTTCGAGATCGTCGACTTACCCGATCCGGCCGGGCCGTCGATCGCGATGACGTTGCCGATGTCAGCGTTCTCGTTCACCGAGGCGCTCCTCTCAACAGTTCGAGCGTTGCCCAGAAGCCCGGAAAGGTCTTGGCCACGCAGCCGGGGTCGGCGATCGCGATGCCGGGGACCTTCAGGCCCAGGATCGCGAAGCTCATCGCCATCCGATGGTCGTCGTAGGTCTGCACCGTGCCCGGAGACACCGGGCCGGGCTCGATCACGAACCCGTCGTCGAGCTCGGCGGCCCCGACGCCGAGGCGCTGCAGCTCCGTCACGACGGCGTGGATCCGGTCGGTCTCCTTGCGGCGGATGAACCCGATGCCCTCGACCGTCGCCGAAGCGCTCGCGAACGGGACGATCGCCGCCAACGTCTGCGCGGTGTCGGAGATGTCCGCCAGGTCGAACACTCCGCCCGACAACGCCCCACCGGTAATCGTGACCGAGCCGGGCCGCAGCTCGACGTCGGCGCCGCACGACCGCAGCACCTCGGCGAAGCGGACGTCGCCCTGCAGGCTGTCCGATCCGAGCCCGTCGATCGTGACCGACCCGCCGCACAGTGCCGCCGCCGCCAGGAAGTAGGACGCCGCCGACGCGTCGGGCTCGATGTCGTAGGAGATCTGCTGGTAGCCGGTGGGTTCGACCGCGAACCAGCGACGATCGTCGGCGACCTCGACCTTGGCGCCGAACGCCCGCATCACGGCGACGGTCAGGTCGACGTACGGCACCGACTGCAGTGGGCCGTCGACGGTGATCTCCAGGCCGTCGGGCAGGCAGGGGGCGACCAGGAGCAGGCCCGACAGGAACTGGCTCGACACGTCGCCACGTACCTCGACCGATCCGGCGAGCTCGTCGACGTCGGGATCGGGCGCGACGGTGACCGGCAAGCACCCGTCGTTCGACGTCACGCTCCGGCCGAGCGCTTCGATCGCCGCAATGCCGTCGGCCATCGGGCGGGCCCGCATGGACTCGTGTCCGTCGAGCGTGATCGAGTCCTTGCCGAGCGCGGCCAGTGGCAGCAGGAACCGGGACGTCGTGCCCGACATCCGGACGTCGAGCGTGGCGGAGCGCACGGGCAGCCGACCGCTGCAGCCCCACACGCTGGCACGGTCGCCCTCGACCTCGATCTGGATTCCCAGCGTCCTCAGCGCCTCGAGCATGGCGTTGGTGTCGTCGGAGTCGAGGATGCCGGTGAGGACAGATGGCCCGTTGCCGAGCGCCGCGCAGACGAGGGCGCGGTTCGTGATCGACTTCGAGCCGGGGATCGGCACCGTGACGTCGCGGATCGGCCCCGAAAGCGGCTCGATCGGCAACGGGTCGGGCAGCGACGCGAGATCGTTCCAGTCGATGCCGATCACGTGAGCGCTCGCTGCGACACCGCGTACCCGTCGGCGAACAGGCTCTCGACGAACGTGTCGACCTTGCCGGAGTCGACGAGGAGGATGAGCACACCCCGCGGCCCCTCCGCCGAGTGCGCGATTTCGATGTCGTAGATGTTGACCTCGTGCTGCGTCGCCATGGCCGTGACTGCGGCCAGCACGCCGGGACGGTCGGGCACGCCGACGCGCAGCTCCACCAGTTCGTCGGGGCGGGTCGCCGT
>CALMLJ010000200.1 GCA_937868025.1 uncultured Acidimicrobiaceae bacterium | reverse complement strand
TGAGGGGCAAGCTGAGCGATCTGGTGAGCGAGGAGACGGCGCAGGAGTTCCTCGAGCTCGTCCCCCACGCGCAGTTCGTCGACGTGTCCGACGCCGGTCACATGGTGGCGGGCGACCGCAACGACCGGTTCTGCGACGCGGTCGTCGAGTTCCTCGAAACGCTTCCGACGAACTGACCCCGCTCCGTCGGCGGGCGGCGTGACGCTCAGACGCGACGGGTGGTGCGGAACCGGATCGCAGCGGTCCAGACCAATGCGCCGGCAGCCGCGACCGGCACGAGCGCCAGGAAGTCGCCGAGGTGGATGCCGTGATCGTCGCCGAGGTCGACGAGCACCGGACCGGCCCATTGGTGATGACCCAGGAGCAGCCAGAACGCCGCGAGTCCGAGCGACACCGCGGCGAGGCCGAGGAGACCGAGGATCTCCCGGCGACGACCGACGAGCGTGACCACGAGCGCGACCAGGGCCAGCGCGGCCATCGCCGACGGTGCCGACAGCCAGCGGGTCGGGGTCAAGCGGACGTGCGCGTGGAACTGGCCGCGGAGCCCCAGCGAGGTGACGAGCACGACGCCGGCGGCGACGACCAGCGCGTCCCAGACGCCGACGCCGAGGCGGCGGGGCCGCTCGGCGAGGGTCGTTGGGGCAGGTGGCGACGTGGTCACGCCCTCGACGGTACCGAGTCCGGCACGAGTGGATCCACCGCCGGCTGGGGGCGATCTCAGCCGGCGGTCGGTGTCAGGGCCCGCCGGTAGTGTGCGGGACCGTGACCGATCAGCCTCCTCCCGCGCCCGAGCACGTCGACGATCCGTGGGACGGTGTCGACATCGACAACGCCGTCGCGTCGTTCTTCCGGGCGTTGGCCGACGGTCCGTTGCGCGACGACGCGCTCCTCGCGGCACTCCGTGACGACGGTGCGTGGGGTGCCCTCGGTGAGCTCGGAGACGACGACTTCGCGGCCGAGATTTCCGACCTCGACGTGCCCGGGCTCTGGCGCACTCAGATGGCGATGTGGTTCGACGTGTTTCGCACCCTCGACGGTCGCGTGTTCACCCATCGGCTCACCGCCGACGAGTTGGCCGAGGGGGCGGTCGCCGCGCTCCCCGACCTCACGCTCGTCGACTGGGACGTCCCGGCTCGTCGGATCGTCGGCGGTTCGGGTGCCGTCGCCACCGACTTCGATCCTGCGTTCGACCGTTTCGAGGGCGGGCGCCTGATCGGTCCCGACGGGTGGCTCGACGGGTTCGCGCCCGGCGACGTGCTCGGTGTCCGCCTCGTCCGTGACGACACCGTCCGGATCGAGCGCATCGACGCCGCCGACCTCCCCGGCCCCGACGATCCGGCCGTGGCGGAGCTGGCGACGGCGTTCCGTCCCTGTTTCGACCGCTGGAGCAACGGCAACGGCGACGAGCTCGCTCCGGCCGTGCTCGACCTGTTGACCGACGCCCCCGACGCCTTCCGGACCCCAACGCTCCCCCTCGGCGAGCTGGCCATCGCGGCGGGCCTCGAACGCCGAGGCCTCGAGTTCGGTCCTGCCGACCGCCCGTGGCTGACCCACGCCCAGCAGGCGTTCCGTCGCCGTGGTGACGAGCTGGCCGCTGACCTCGTCGATTGGCTGGCCTCGCCACTGCGCACCGTCGTCGGCGTGATGGTCGAATGGCTCGGTGACGCCGACGCGCTCCCCGCGTCGTCGGTCGCCAAGGCCCGCGATGCGCTGGCCACCGAAGGGGTCGCCGGCATGGCCGGTGAGCTCTTCCGGGGCCACGCAGCGCCCGAGCGACTCGCTCGGTTCGTCGATGCACTCGGCGGTCCGGGCAACGACGCCGCCACGCCCGCGATTCACGTGCTGGTCGGCATCGCCGCCGAGCTCGCCGGGCGGTTCGACGACGCCGAGCAGGAGTTCCGCGCCGCCCTCGACGTCGACCCGGGCCAGTTGGACGCCGTGGTCG
>CALMLJ010000199.1 GCA_937868025.1 uncultured Acidimicrobiaceae bacterium | reverse complement strand
TGTCGATGTCGCTCTTCACCCACGACTGGCTGTAGATGCCGAACCCGAACTTGAAGTTCGAGAGCCCGAGACTGACGAGCTGACCGTTCGTCACCCGGAGCGAGAAGGTCACCCCGACGTTGACCTGCAGCAAGACGACGAAGAAGCGGTAGTTCATCGTCACGCTGTTGAGCGAGAGGTCGAGCCCGCCCTGCGGCGTCGACGCCAGCCGGACATCGATGTTGGTCAGGTCGAGCTTGGACCCGAAGTACGACGCGTTCTGGTACAGGTTCACGGCAGCGATGCGGGCGGTGACGACGAACGACGAGACGCCGTTGACCATCTTGATCGAGCCCGACAGGACCTCGTTGTTGTTGAGGATCACCTTGCCCTGGAGCCCGCAGCCCTTCGCAGCGACGTTGACGCCGACCGACCAATCGGTGGCGGACGTGTAGGACAACGAACCCGACGCCGTCACCGTGCCGACGGGGCAGGCGAGCTTCACGGTGCCCGAGACGCCGCTCGTTCCGGTGTTGGTCAGCTTGAACGACGCTGCGGTGAGGACGGTGCCCGACGTGAGCGCCACGGTGCCCGACAGGGACCCGTTGAGGTTGAACACGACCGGTGCGCCGCGCACCGACGAGAAGGTCCCGCTGAACGTGGCCCGGCCCGTCGTACCGATGGCGATCCGGGTGCCGGTGAGGGCGAACGAGAAGCTGCCGTCGGATGACACCGATCCGGTGAAGGCCAGGCCGTCGGACGACCGGGCGCCGACACCGACGCTGTACCCACCGGTGCCGCCCTTGACGTCGAGATCGAGCTGCCAGCTTCCGAACGGCAGGCCGGCGCCGGTGGCGGTCGCCGTGCCGGCGATCCGCAGGCTGGCCGCACCGGCGACCGAGGCGAGAGTGCCCGAGAAGGTCGTGGCGCCGAGCTGGACGTCACGTGCGATCGCGCACCCCGCCGTCGATGCGCTGACCCCGAAGCTCCAGTTCGCCGCATCGGCGACGACGGTGTCGAAGCCGGCCGACAGCGACCCACCGGCGACGCAGGCCAGTTGTACCTGGCCGCTCAGCCGCAGGCCCGTCGACGAGAGGTCGGCGTTGAGCGACGCTGCGGTCAGCGAGTTGGTGAGGCTGAGCGGTGCGTTGATCTGGGCGTGCAGGTTGCCGCTGACGGGGCCACCGGCAACGGCACGGCGCACCGAGCCCGTCGCCACGAAGCGGGTGCCCACGACGGTCACGGCCGCAGAACCGGTGAGGGTGAACGTGCCGTCGGCACCGACGGCGCCGGTGAGGCTGCCGCTGATCGCCGACGAGGTGGCGGCCAGGTCGGCGCGGAGGCCAGAGGCGTCGAGCACGACGTTGGCCGACACGTCCCAGGCGTTCGTCGACCCGAGGGGCAGGAAGCTGTCGGTGATCCGCGAGCTGAGGGCGAGGCGGGCCGAGGTGGCCCCGGACACGGTGGCGACCGTGCCGCTGAACGACGACCCGGCGCCGAGCACCAGGCCCTGGGTGACCTCGCAGCCGGCGGCGGGAACGGACCCCGTGAGCGATGCGGACCAGTTGGCCGTATCGGCGACCGCGGTGGAGATGGTGCCCACGAGGACTCCGCCGGCGTTGCGGCACGCCAGTTGCGCCGTGGCCGTGAGACGGAGCCCGGTGGACGTGAGTGAGAACCGGACGTCGACGAGCTTCAGCGCCGAGCTGACGGTGATGTCCTGGCCGGTGCCCGAACCGGTGAGGGCGGTGAGGTGACCGGCAGCGTCGACGACGACGGCGAACTCTCCGCTCACCGACACCCCGCCGGCCAGCTGGATCGACCCGGTGAGGGTGAGGTCGACCCCGCCCGACGAGGTGCGGGCGAGGTGCAGGGTGCCGCCGACGACCGTCGTCGAGCCGATCGTCAGGGGGGCCGAGATGGCGCCGGAGAGGTCGAGCTGGGTGACCGAGGTGCCGGCGATCGTCGCCGACCCGGCAAGGTGCACCGCCGTGCCGTTGAGGGTCAGGTCGAGCCCACCGTTCATCTGGGCGGCGTCGGGCGTGCCGGTGATCTCGAAGTTCACTCCGGCGGCCGCCCACGGGCCGACGTTGCCGCTCCCGGTGAACGACGTGTGCACGGCGCCGGCGGCGGTGGCGCCGACGACGGCGGTGCCGCTCACGGCGATCGGGGTGCCGTCGGCGAGTGCGCCGCCGTAGGACGCGGCAGCGGTGCCGGACAACGTTTCCAGGCGGGCGTTGTCACCGTCGTAGACGAGCTGCCCGTTCACGCTGGCGCTGCCGCCGGGGAACTGCAGGCCGAACACTCCGGAGATGGTGGCCCGCTGGCCGACGAGTCCGATCGAGAGGTTCGACGGGGTGAGTTCGACGCTGCCGAGGCGCCCGGACGCCGAGAGCGACAGCGTCGCGACGTTGCCGGTGATCGACACGGTCGCCTGACCGGAGAGCTGGGCCGGGCTGCCGTCGGGGAGGTCGCCGCGGAGGTCGACCGACGCCGACCCGGAACCGGTCACGACGGTGCCGTCGGGGGCGAGTTCGAGCGACAGGTCGAGGCCGACCGAGGACGGCCCGATGGCGGCCGTGCCGGCGACCTCGAGACGCGTCGCCTGGTTGCCGCCGGCCCGCAGCCGCAGGTGGGTGCCGCTCAGGGTGAGGCCCTGGAAGAGCAGGCGGCCGGCATCGGCACGGAGGTCGACGCTCACGGTGCCGTAGAAATTCTTGACGGTGCCGGAGAACGAGAAGGCGTCGGGCGCGAACCCGGGCACGGTGATGCCACCGGCGGGCGTCGACACGTTGAGCTCGTAGTTGTCGAGGTCGCGGAGATCACCGACGAAGTTGAGGTAGGTCGACACACCGTTGAGGCGGAGCAGGACCGTTCCGTTGACGAACCAGTAGAGGTAGATGCCGTAGTACGGGTCGTTGCCGACGCGCAGCTCGGTGTTGAACACACCGATCGCGACGTTGTCGACGACGAGGGTGCCCTCGCCGACGGCGGGGGTCGCCCCGCCCTGGCCGCGGGTTGCGGCGCCGACGCGGCTGCGCCCGTGGAGCTCGGCCGCCGGGCGCCGGAACACGCCCCCGTCGAGTGCCACGCGGGCCCCCTCGGCCTGACAGGTCTCGCCGGTGGCGTGCACCACGTCGGCGTCGACGAGCGTGCCGTCGGGAAGGGCGACCCCCGAGGCCGACAGGCCGTCGTAGGGGCGCAGTGCGTCCCACACGGCGCAGTACGCCGCTGGTCGTCCCGCCGGTTCGCCGTCGGCGCTCGCCACCGAGGCGCCCTCGAAGCCGAGCCCGATCAGGCCTGCCACCACTGCGATCGCCAGCGCGATCCTGCTCCGTCGTCCCCGCACGTTCCCTCCCCAGATGAACCGACGAGGAACGTAACAAATAGTATGGCAGTCGGCAACTGTCCGAACCTGAACGAAGCTGCCCGAACTGGGACTGGCCCGCGGGGTCGGCAGCGTCAGCCGCCGAAGGAACGGAGCATCGCGGTCTGCGTCACGGTCGCGACGTGAGCTCCCGACTCGCTCCACAGGTGCACCACACCGCTCGCGAGCCCGTTGCCCACGTCGGTGCACAACGAGTCGATGCCGATCCATCGGCCGCGGATCGGGGCGAGGACCTGGATGCCGATCTGCAGCGACACGCTGCCGACGGGGGTGTCGCCGCCGCCGAGGGCCACGACGAGCGCCGAGCCCAACGAGTCGCCGGGGATCGGGAGCAGGGCCGGGGCCCAGTCGACGTCGAGCGGCGCGGGCGGGTCGGTGAAGCGGAACCACAGCGCCAGCCGCGGCACCGGGCTGCCGGCGACGACGGGCGCGTCGGCGTGGGCCGGCGTCGCGGCGAGGTGCCACACGGTGTTGTCGAGGAACCCGAGCTCGAACCGGTCGTCGGCCGCCACCGCCGACTCGACGACGTCGCCGGGCGGCTCGCTCAGCTCCACCGGACGTTCGAGCGGCGACAACCTCGGGCCCTCCAGCTCGGGATCGGTGAACACCGCGGTGAGCACAACGTTCGCCCCGCCGTCGGTCGAGTGCTGGTCACGGAGCGTCGCGTGGACCTGAGCGCCCCGACGGCCGCTGCGCAGCACCTCGACCTCGGTCGTGACCGGCCCGCACGCCACCGGCCGGCAGAACGTCGCACTGGCGCTCGCGAGCGTGAGGTCCGGACGGTCGAGCACTGTCTCGATGGCCCGCAGGGCCGCCGCCATCACCACACCGCCCTGGGCGTACACGAGGCCCCACGCGTCGGTGATCACACACGTGGGCGAGTTCGGATCGGATGGATCGACGACCGGGGTCGTGTCCGTGAAGATGTTCGGCACCGCATCGTCCCTTCGCTCGCGGTCGGTACGACGAACTTACTGGACAGGTGTCCAGGAAAGGATCGGGGGATCGAGGTGATCTGTCACGGTCGGTGTTCTCAAGCATCGGCCCGGCACCGCCGATACTCCGACTACGCCCCGAGAGGGCACACCTGGTTCGAACGCACAGCCTCCCGCTCGGTGCATGGTCGACGGACACGACGCGACCTCTCCACCTCGGAAGTAGCGCTATGCCTCGAACACGAACCAGCCACGCCAGCACGAACGCGCCCCGGCGCCATCGGTCGGCGCGTCCCCGTCTTGCCCTCGTCGGCGTCGCCGTCGTGGCCCCCACGCTCTGGTTCGCCCTTCCCGCCGCCGCTGCCGTCGCACCGATCGGCCTCGGGACGGCGTCGTCGTTCTCGGTCCTCGCCGGGGCCGGCATCACCAACACCGGGCCCACGACGATGTGGGGCGACGCCGGCACGTTCGCCACCACCAGCGAGAGCGGCTTCGGCACCGTCACGATCCTCGGGACGAACCACGGCGGCGATGCCGTCACCCAGCAGGCCAAGAACGACCTCACCACCGCGTACAACCAGGCGGCAGCGAGTGCACCGCCCACGAATGTCGCCGACGAGCTCGGCGGACTGACCCTGACACCCGGCGTGTACGACGGCGCAGCGCTGCAGCTCACCGGCACGCTCACGCTCGACACCCTGGGCGACCCCAACGCCGTGTTCGTCTTCCGGACGGGCTCGACGCTCATCACCGCGAGCTCGAGTGACGTGATCGTGCTCGGCGGGGGCGTCGCCTGCAACGTGTTCTGGCAGGTGCCCAGCTCGGCCACCCTCGGGACCGCGTCGCACCTGATCGGCACGGTGATGGCCTCGACGTCCATCACGGCGAACACCGGCGCCACCATCGTGGGCCGACTCCTCGCCTCGACAGGAGCAGTCACCCTCGACAGCAACACCCTGACCAACACCGGGTGCGCCGACTCGACGTTGAGCACCACGACGTCGACCACGACGTCGACCACACCGCCGACGACAGCCCCACCGACCACCGCGGCCGCCGTGCCCACGAGCTCGTCGACACCCACGACGACGCCCGGCGACATCACCCAGGGTGAGCGACCCCCGTTGGCCTTCACCGGCCCCGGTCGCTCCGTCCCGTTCGCCGTGACTGCGGGGGTGTCGCTGTTCGTCGGCACGGCCGCGCTGCGGATCCGTCGCCACCGCCTGCGAGCCGCCGGATCGCCCGGTTCAGCCTGACCGGAACGCCGGCGTGAGGAACGCTTCGAGGAAGTCGACGAGCGACGCCCGGTCGTCGACGTCCACCGCCCTCCCCGGGATACCGACGAGGGACACGACCGCCCGGATCACCCACTCGGCGCCGGCGTCGAGGTCGACGCCCTCGTCGATGACCCCCCTTGCCTGCGCCCGACGCAGCTGATCGGTCCAGAACCCCGAGAGTCCGGGCACGATCTCGTGCACGAACGTGCCCATGACCGCTGCGTACTCGGCCGGCTCGGTCTCGGCGAGCTGCAGTGCCAGCGAGCCGAGGGGCGCCGCCCGCGACAGGAGCACGGCCTCGGCGACCATGCCGGCAAGGCCGTCCGCGGCCGCCACACGCTGATCGGCCTCGGCCCAGAAGGCCTCGTCACGACGGATCAACGCTGCCGACACGAGGGTCGGCTTGTCGGCGAAGAACCGGTACAGGTAGGCGCGCGAGATGTCGGCCTCGGCCGCGACCGCAGCGACCGTGGTTCGCCGGATGCCGTCGCGACGCAGGCAGGCCTCGGCGGCATCGAGGATCCGTTCCCGCATGTCGGGGTGATGCCCCGCCCGCTGCTGCACGTCGAGCACAGTACACACTTTGTGAGAAGTGTGTACTGTGGCTCCCGCACCGGGCCGCAACGGTTCCGGCGCTCGTCGAGGGGGACACGCGATGGGATTCCTGCAGCCCAACCTGCCGGTCGTCGATCACGAGGAGTGGGGCCGGCTCCCCCGCCAGGAACGGCTGGCGCCCATGGCCCGGCACTTCGCCGAGTTCGGCTTCGGATCACCCGACGTCGTCATCCTCTTCTACCTGTTCAAGATCGTGCTCTATGTGGCCGGCGGATGGGCGTTCGTGCTCACGACGCCGGGCATCGACGGGTTCTTCGATCCGGGCTCGTGGTGGACCCGACCCGAGGTGTTCTTCAAGTTCGCACTCTGGACGTCGCTGTTCGAGGTGCTCGGCCTCGGATGCGGGTTCGGGCCGCTCAACCTGCGCTTCGTTCCACCGATGGGCTCGTTCCTCTACTGGCTGCGGCCCGGCACCATCCGCCTGCCCGCCGGCAACGGTCGTCTCCCGCTCACCCGGGGCGACACCCGTACGGTCGTCGACGCCGTGCTCTACGCCGGGCTCCTGGTCTCGCTCATCGTCGGTCTCTGGGGCGCGCTGACCCGCACCGAGGTCGTGGTCGCGCTGGCGTTCCTCGCGCTCATCGGGCTCCGCGACCAGACGATCTTCCTCGCGGCACGCGGCGAGGTCTACGGCACGCTCCTGCTCGCCTACCTGTTCGCCGCCGGCGATCAGATCACCGCTGCCAAGCTCGTCCTCGTCGTCATCTGGTGGGGTGCCGCCGCCTCGAAGATCAACCAGCACTTCCCCTTCGTCGTCTCCGCGATGCTCAGCAACAGCCCGCTCTGGCGGTTCGGCAACGTCAAGCGGCGCCTGCACCGCAACTTCCCTGACGACCTCCGCCCCGGCCGCATCCCCACCCTCCTCGCCCACGGCGGCACCGTCGTCGAGTTCGCTGCGCCGGCGGTGATGCTCGTCACGAGCGGCTGGCCGCTCTACATCGCCGCCACCGTGATGATCGGCTTCCACCTGATCATCCTCACCAGCTTCCCGATGGGCGTCCCGCTCGAATGGAACGTGTTCATGATCGGGGGCATCGTCACGATGTTCCTCGGCCACGAGGGGCTCCACCTCGGCGACCTCCGGCAGCCGGCGTTGGTGGGGTTGCTCATCGTGGCGCTCGTCGCGATGGTCGTCTACGGCAACCTCGTCCCCCGCAACGTGTCGTTCCTGCTGTCCATGCGGTACTACGCCGGCAACTGGGCCGCCACGTTCTGGTGCTTCCGTGGCGACGCCCTCGAACGCTTCGACGCCAACGTCGTGAAGGCGTCGATGCTCCCCCACCAGCAGCTCGAGCAGGTGTACGGCAGCGCCGAGGAAGCCGCCGTGCCGCTGCACATGGGGTACGCGTTCCGTGGGTTCCACACCCACGGCCGGGCGCTGTGGACCCTCGTGCCGAGGGCGTGCGGACCCGAGCACGAGGACTACCTGGTGCTCGACGGCGAGCTCGTGGCCGGCACCGCCCTCGGATGGAACTTCGGCGACGGACATCTCCACGACGAGCAGCTGATCGCCGCGTTGCAGTCACGCTGCGACTTCCGGCCCGGTGATGTCCGCGTCGTGTTCCTCGAGTCCCAGCCGTTCCACCGCCGCACCCAGGAGTACCGCCTCATCGACGCCGCGACCGGCGAGATCGAGCGCGGGTGGGTCGACGTGAACGACCTCGTCGAGGCTCAACCGACCGACGCGAACGTGCCGGTGCACCTGCACCCCCAGGCTTCCGGTCGCGAGATCGCCCGCTGAGCGGGCGACAACGCGACCAGAACCGGAGGGATTCGGGTCAGAGGCCGAGGGTGTCGTCCACGAGGCCGAGCCACACCTGCGCCGCGTCGATCGCCACCTTCTGGCTGATGAACGCGTGCTGCGTGCCGGTGTAGAGGTCGCGGAAGGCACGCTCGAGGCGGCTGCCTTCACGGATCGCGGTCGTGCCGGCGGCGAGGTGCGCCCACTGGGCGACCTCCCGGGACACGTCGGTGGCATAGACGGCGGCAGCCCGGAGATCGGCGCGCATCGTCGGGGACAGGTCGGCACCCTCACCGACCGCTGCTTCGATGTCGGCGAACGTCTGCACGACGAGCAGGCGGGCCGCCCGCCACGCGCACTCGTGATGGGCGAGACCGGATTGGAACGACGCCGTGTTCGCCAGGGTCGCCGGCTCGCCCATGCGCACCTTGCTCATCGCCAGCTCGCGCACGTCGTCGAGCATGCTTCGAGCGACACCGAGCGCCCACGCGGCGTGGCCGGCGGCGACGATCGGCATGATGCCCATCCGGAACGTCGGCGCCGCGCCGCGGCGGCCGGTCCGGGCGAACAGGTCGAACGTGCGGTACCCGGGAACGAACACGTCGGTCAGCTCGTAGTCGTAGGACCCGGTGCCCTTCAGGCCCTGCACGTGCCAGCCGTCGGTGAACACGACCTCGTCGCGTGGCACGATCGCCACCCGCAGCTCCGGGATGCCATCGGCGGCCCACACCATCTCGCCGTCGACCATCGGCATGAACCCTGCGGCGATGTACTCGCTGTGGCCGGTGGCCGAGCCGAAGTTCCATGCTCCCGTCACCTGGTAGCCGCCGGCGACGGCCGTGCCGGTGCCGTTCGGGAAGAACTGGCCGCCGAGGGTCACCCGATTGTCGTGGTCGGTGAACACCGCCTCGAAGCCGGCGTCGGGCAGGAGTGCTGCGACCGCTGCGGTGGAGGGCAGGTTCGCGATGCCGACCCAACCGAACGAGCCGTCGAGCCGGGCCATGTCGATCCAGGTGCGGATCATGTCCTCGAAGGACGGCTCGGCGCCGCCGGCCTCCGACGGGTTGAACCACGTCATCAGGCCGGTGTCCCACATCGCGTCGACCACGGGGGCCGTTGTGGTGCGGAGCTGCTCGCACGCCTCGGCCTCGGCCAGCACGAGGTCGGCCATCGCCGCCACCATCGCCGGCCCGTTCGTCGGTGTTGTGGTCATGTGTCTCCCCCGTTCCTTCGCGGCGTCAAGCGTCGCGCACCGACCACGTCGACGCGTCGACGAGCCGGTCCATCTCGACGCGCAGCGCCAACGTCTCGCCACGGTGGACCTCGCGGTCGAGGCGGAACATCCGGTTGCCCCAGCTGGTGTTCGCGGCGAGGGGCGAGGTCGTGAGGGTCGTCTCGTCGTCGAACTGCGCCTCGAACCAGACGCACACCCCGTCGACGATCGCGTCGGCCGTTGCGGTCCGAACGATGTCGTGGCGACGGGGCAACGCCTCGACGGAACTGAGCGTGGCCAGGTCGAACTCGATGACGGGCTCGGGTATCCCCACGGTGGCGGCGACGGCTCCGGGGCGCGCCCAGAACTGCTCGAACCGGTCCGACTCGTAGGGCGCCAGCGCCGGCGCGCCCTCGGTGCCGGCGAGGTCGATGCCGTCGGGCAGTTCGATGTTGTGGAAGCGACGGACCCGCATGTCGGGACGGAACGTCACGGGTTCCATGAACAGCCGGAACCGGGAGGGCAGGATCCGACCGCCGGGGGCGAGCACCCGGTCGCGCAGGTCGAGCAGGTTCTCGAGCATGTTCTCGTTGAAGAGCTCGTCGCCCATCTGCTCGTGCAACACCACGTCGACCGGCTCGGGCGGGGTGAACTCACGGCTGTTGGCCTGCACGAACTCGACGTTGGTGAAGTCGTTGCGGCGGCCGATGTCGCGGGCGACCTCGATGAAGTCGGAGTGTTCGACGGCGTACACCTTGGCGGCACCGGCCCGGCTGGCCATGAACGCCAGGAGGCCCGTGCCGGTCCCGAGGTCGAGCACCACGTCGCCGGGGCGCACGTTGCGGTGGATGCCCCGGTGGTAGGCGTCGACGCGGACGCCGTCGCTCAGCATCTCCTCGTGGTGGGAGAGGCCGGCGAAGTTCGTCTCGTTCATGTTGTCGTACACGAGGCTCATCAAGCGCTCGCTCGACGCGACGCGTTGCGCTCCGAAGGCGACCGCCGATCGGAGCGCCTGGTTGGTGGTACGTCGGAAGCGGTCTCGCATGATGACGCCAGTCTGGCCGATGGGCGCCGACCGACCGGATCCGGGCTTATCCGGGCGCATGTGCCCGGGTGAGCCTGGATCGCGTCAGCGAGTGCGGGGTCGACCCCGCTCGCGCGAGGTGAAGATCGCCTGCCCCTCGGCGAGCGCCTCGACGGTCATCGCCTTGGTCAGGAACAGGTTGCCGAGCGATTGCAGCTGCTGGGGACTGAGGTCGCGGGCGGCCCACACCGTGCGCAACGAGGCCTGCACCGCCTGGGGCGGGTTCGACGCGATCGACTCGGCGAGCGCGAACGCCGTGTCGAACAGCTCGTCGGCGGGCACGACCTCGCTCACGAGGCCCAACCGCAGAGCGGTCGCGGCGCTGATCCGCTCGTCGTTGCCGGTGAGTGTCATGCGCAGCAGATCGCCGAACGGCATGCGCGGCATCATCAGGATCGGTTCGAACACGGCGGGCATGCCGTAGGTCACGTGCGGGTCGAAGAACGATGCGTCCTCCGACGCGATGAGGATGTCGGACTCGCCGAGCAGGTAGAAGGCACCGCCGCACGCCATGCCGTTGACCGCAGCGATCACGGGCTTCCACAGCTCCTGGCTGCGCGGGCCGATGAACTTGCCGGGGTCGTCGTAGGTGTAGGGGTCGAAGAAGAACTGCTCTTCGGTCACCGGGATGTCGCTGCGGTCGATGCCGGTGCAGAACGCCTTGGTGCCCGCGGCGGTGAGCACCACGGCCCGAACGTCGTCGTTGACCTTGATCGCCTGCCAGGTATCGCGCAGCTCGCGCTGCATGACGGTGTTGAACGAGTTGTGCTGCTCGGGCCGGTTGAGGCGCACCACCGCAACGTGGCCGCGTTCTTCGTACTCGAGGGTTTCCAGTTCCACCGT
>CALMLJ010000198.1 GCA_937868025.1 uncultured Acidimicrobiaceae bacterium | reverse complement strand
CCCGAGCCCGGCCCGTTGGCGGCAACCTTGGAGTGGGTCGCCCGGCGCGGCCAGTTCGCCGCCACGGACGCCCAGATCGACGCCGGGCGCGTGAGAATTCTCACTGTCGATGTCGCGGCCGAACGTCGCCTGCGGATCGACCCGGGTCGTTTGGCGCGTGACGAACTCGGGCCCGCCTACGCCGGCCATGTCCCGTTCGATGACGGGGCTCTCGACCTGTTGTGTCGCGGTGCGTCGATCGGGCATCGCTCCCTGCGTCGATCACGATTGGTGCTCGGCGTACACGGCTTGTTGGCGCGGCTTCAGGTGGGGGTGACGGTGTGAACGGGCCGCAGGATTGGTTGATGGAGTTGGCGGAGCAGGTTCGCCGCGAGTTCGGGGCTCAGCTTCCGGCGGCACCGGTGCGTGAGTCGCACGCTGATCGTGACCGCCGGCAGGAACAGACCAAGTTCGAACTGGAGACGAAGGTGCTGCCGATCGTCAACGAGCAGCGCGTCGCCGGTCGGGAACCGGCGCTGTCGGAAGCGGAGGAAGACATCGTCGTCGAGTTGATCCTTTCGGCGATGTTCCTGCTCCCTCGCCTGTACGGGATTCTCGCCGGGGAACCGTTGGCGGAGGACGTGCTCGTGTTCCCCGGCCAACCGGTGCGCGTCGATCGTGCCGACGGCACCAAGAGCTACTACCCGGCGCTGGCGCGAACCGCCGAGGAGTTGACTCAGATGATCGCCGATGTGGCGGGGACACATCATCGGCCGTTCAGTTTCGAGCATCCGTTCGTCGATGTGCAGTTGTCCCCTCGGCTGCGGTTCCACGGTCAAGGGTTCGACGTCGTGTCCAGGCCGGCGATCTTCATCCGTGTGCACCGTGTGATGGGCGCAACCTTCGATGACCTGTTCGAGTGGGGCTCGATCTCGAACGGGATGCGCTACCTGCTCGGCACCGCAGCGGTTGAGGCCCAGCTGTCCGCTGCGACCACTGGTGTGCAGGGCTCGGGCAAGACGACGGTGTTACGGGCGTTCCCGCTTGCCTACCCGCCGGACACTCGGATCGTCACCGTCGAGACCGATTTCGAGTTGGGGTTGGTGTCGTTGGGTCGGCCGTGGACACAGGAGATGCAGGCGCGGATGCCGATGACCTCGACGTCGCGTGGGATCTCGTGCGCCGACATGATGGCCCCGGTGCTGCGCACCCGCGGCGAGCTGAACATGATCGGTGAGGTCCGCAGTGATGAGGCCGACCCGGCGATCCGCGCCGCCAACATCGGCCAGGGCACCCTGGTGACAGTCCACGGCTCGTCCGCCGTCGCTGGGCTCGGGCAACTGATCGATCGGATCTGTGAACGCGGCTCGAGCGAGCGTGACCAGGCCGCGCGGATGGTGTACCAGGCGTTCGACCTTGTCGTGCATTGCTCGATGGCTCGAGATCGGCGACGTTGGATTCAGGAGATCGTCGCCCCATCGATCGAAGGTGACCGCTGCGTCGTCCACACCCTGTACGCGCCGCAGCCTGGCGCCGGTGATCTGCGTGGCCGGGCGTCTCGCACGCCGTGGCCGGATCTGTTGGTCACCAAGATCCGCACCAACTTCCCCGACTTCGAGCTCGCCGACGCACTCGACGACACCTACCTGCCGATGCAAGCCGCGGCCCACGCGACAGGGTCGCCGTTCTCGCTGGAGGCGGTGTCGTGAACGCCACGATGAGGCTCCTCGTCGCCGTGGCGGCCGGCATGGCGGCGGGCGGAGCGGTGTGGTGTGCCGCCGAATCCATGCGCCCACGATCAGCCTCCAACCCGCTCGCTCGACGTCGCTCGCAGCTGGCGAGTGGCAACGCATTGGTCGTCGCCATCGTTGCCGGACTGGTGGTGTTGTTGGTCACGCGCTGGCCGGTCGCCGCTGCGGGGACGATCGCGCTGGTGGTGGTGTGGCCGAGGTTGTTCGCCGGCAAGTCGGCGACCGTCGAGCGTCGCCGTCTCGATGGGATCGCCAAGTGGTTGGAGGACCTCCGTGATCTTCAGCTTGGATCGAATCTCGATCTGGTCGAGGCCTTGACCGAGTCCGCCAAGCGGGCGCCGACGGTGATCGAAACGGAGCTCGGCCGGCTTGCCGGTCGGCTCGGGCATCACATGCCGTTGCGCGACGCACTCGTGCATCTGGCCGACGAACTCGATCACCCCGTGTCGGACACCGCCGTGGCGTCGATGTTGTTCGCAGCCGGGCACGCCTCGGGTTCGGCGCTACAGGACACCTTCGCCCAGCTCGCGGTGACGGCCCGCGACGAGCTCACCGCCCGCGACCGCATCGACCGCCTGCGAGCGAACTTCGAACGGTCGATGCGTCGGATGCTCGCGATTCTGGGCGGCCTGGTTGCGTACATGATCGTCGTCGCCTCGGAAACTCTGGAGCCCTACCAGTCCGCGGTCGGGCAGATCTGGCTGTTGTTGCCGTTGTCGATCTGGGCGCTCAGTCTGGTGTGGCTCCGCAACCTGTCCCGCTA
>CALMLJ010000197.1 GCA_937868025.1 uncultured Acidimicrobiaceae bacterium | reverse complement strand
TCCCCGATCAGTCCGCGGCGGGCGGGGGCTTCGGGCCGAGCTGACGGCACGCGGCCGCGGTCGCCTCGTCGAAGGGGAACCACGTCTCGATACGGAGGTTCTCGACCGCCACGTTCTGCGGCGCCTGGAAGGCGGTGATCGTCGTGAGGAACCGGAGATCGAGGCCCTGGCCACGGAGGTGGAGCACAAGCGCCGGATCGGACGGTCGTTGCAGGTCCGGCTGGCGCCAGTCGGGGTCGATGGTCGGCAGCGCGAGGAGGTCGTCGAGGAGGCGGCTGAGCTCGTCGTCGCCGGGATCGGCGAGCGCCTCTCGTTGGATCCGCCACAGGAGGTCCCTGCCGACCTCGGCGAAGTTCGCGATCCACGGCTGCGCACCGAGCGGATCGAACGTGAGGCGAGCGAGGTTCACCCCCGCTCCGATGACGTCGTTGAACTCGCCCGACGGTTCGGCGGCGCCGCTGCCGAGCAGGACCCCGAACAACCCCAGCGCCCCCTCGTTGAGGTCGAGGACCCGGTAGGAGCGGTCGACGACGACGAGCGGGAACGGCTCGTGGTGGGCCTTGAGCAACGTCAGCGCGTCGGTGACAACGGCCGGGAGGACGTCGTCGGACTCGTCGTAGATCGGGTCGTGGCCGGCGGCGCGCAGCATCGCGTTCACCTGCCGGAGCGGGAGCGCCAGGGCGAGCGCCAGCTGCACCACCATCTCGGGGCTCGGACGCGAACGCCCCGTCTCGAGGAAGCTGACGTGCCGCGCCGACACATCGGCGATGAGCGCCAGGTCGAGTTGACTCATGCCACGCCGCCGGCGCCAGTGCTTGAGCAGCGCCGGGAAGAGCCCGGAGCGGCGGTCGAGATCGGGCATCGTTCCTCGCAGCTCGATGAGGTCGTTGGGAGTCCTCACCGTACGGCGACGTGGTCACGGGGGCACCTACCTCCTCAGTTCGTTGCGGTGGCGGGCCCGGCAGCGCATCGTCGTGGACGCCGGCCCGACCGGGACGGTGACGACGCTCCAGGAGCCCCGATGTCCACACTCACGCCCGCCGAAGCGACCGACCTCTTCCGTGCCGCCCCACACCGATACCTCGACGTGGGCGCCGGACAGGCGGCCTACCGTCGGGTCGGTACCGGGCCCGACGTCCTGTTCGTCCACGGATGGCCCGTCAGCGGGGCGACGTTCCGTCGGCTCCTCCCGCACCTCGCCGACCACGTCACCTGCCACGTCATCGACCTGCCGAGCAGCGGGTCGAGCCGCTTCGACGACACGACGCCGCTGTCGATCGAGCAGCACATCACGACGGTGCGACGGGTCGTCGATCTGCTCGAGCTCCCGTCGTTCGCCGCGGTGGGCCACGACAGCGGCGGGCTCATCGCCCGCCACGCGTTCGCCGGCGACCCCCGCCTGAGGGCGCTGGGGCTCGTCAACACCGAGCAGCCTCAGGGCTTGAGCCGACGATTCCGGCTGTTCCTCGCCGGCCGCCGGCTTCCGGGGTTCGGCGCCGCGCTGGGTTGGCTCGCCGGGCGGCCGAAGCTCCGGCGCAACGGATTCGTGCTGGGCGACGCGTTCGCCGACCGGTCCCTGCTCGACGGCGAGTTCGACGAGTTCTTCCTGCGTCCCCTTCACGAGATCCCGTCGCGGCGCCGAGCGGCGATCCGCGTGCTCCGCACGTTCGACGAGCGATACGTGCTCGAGCTGGGTGCGCTGCATCGCCGCATCGACGTGCCGGTGCAGCTGGTGTGGGGCGACCAGGATCCGTTCTTCCCGGTCGCGTGGGCCGAGGAGATGGTGGGGACGTTCCCCGACGCACGTCTGACGGTCGTCGAGGGCGCCGGGCTCTTCAGCCACGAGGAGCGGCCGACCGACGTCGCCGCCGCCCTGCTTCCGGTGTTGACGGGTCACCCCCACGACGCCGTTGGCTGAGGCCTGACCGCGTTGTCGCCGACACTGGCCATCGCTTTCTTTTTTCAAGTACTCTGTCCGGATCGGCACGGACGCAGCGTCGGTGGCGTGATCCGGCGGGAACGGCCCGGCGGATCTGACCAGAGGAGTCACCGATGACCACCCAGCACATCCAGATCGCCATCAAGGCCACACCCGAGGCGGTCTGGACCGCCCTGACCGACGGAGCCATCACCCCCGCGTACTACGTGGGGTTCGAGGCGAACTTCGACCTCACCCCCGGCGCGGCCTACTCCTACACCGCTGGTGGCGGCGACATGATCACCGGCGTGGTCACCGCCGTCGAGCCGGCATCGACGCTCACCACGACCTTCAACGGCCACTGGGACCCGGCCGTCGCCGACCTGCCCGAATCGACCGTCACGTTCACACTCGGCGCGCCGGCCATGCCACTGCCCGGCATCACGGTCCTGTCCTGCCGTCACGAGGGACTCGACGACTCCCCCGCCGCCGCGGCGCTGGAGTCGGGATGGGTCACCATCCTGTCCGGCCTCAAGACCCTGCTCGAGACCGGCCGTCCCATGGTCGACATCGCCTGAGCGGTCGAGCGAAGCGGTCACGCCGATACGTTGTCGGCATGAAGTCGTACCAGCAGTACTGCGGCCTCGCCCGAGGCCTCGACCTCGTCGGCGATCGGTGGACGCTGCTCGTCATCCGCGAGCTCGCGCTGGGCGACCGCCGGTACGCCCAGCTGCAACGGGACCTCCCCGGCATCCCCACGAACCTCCTGGCTGACCGTCTCCGGTCCCTCACCGCGTCCGGCCTGATCGAGCCGACGGCGGGAACGGCCCGCTCGGGCGGTTACGCGCTCACGCCCCGGGGCCGGGAGATCGTGCCCGTCCTCCACGCGCTCGTGCGCTGGTCCACGCCGACCATGCTCGACGGGCCGGACGCCGACGACCACCAGAGCGCGAGGTGGGTGGCATTCGCCGCCATGGCCTACCTCCGGTCGGCTCCGGCGGGGTCGCCGGTGTCGATCAAGCTGTCGTGCGGGGCGGAGCACGTCGTCATCCGAGCCGATCACGGCGTGACGATCAGCCTCGACGACGAGCTCCCGACCGACGTCACCATCGACGGCAACGCGTGGGCCCTCATGGGCATCGTGTCGGGAGTGCTCCCGATCGGGCGGGTACGGGCGGTCGACGACTCGGCTGCGATCGTGGGCACCCCGGCGTCGCGGCGCCGGGCGACCGCCCTGATCGCGCACAACACCGCGGCGGCCTCGTGAACGCCGGCGCCGG
>CALMLJ010000196.1 GCA_937868025.1 uncultured Acidimicrobiaceae bacterium | reverse complement strand
TACTGGCCCCTCACCAACTACGCCCGCAGCGTCTGGGTCGAAGCACTCCTCACCGCCGGCGAACCCGACCCCCGCGTCGACACCACCTACGCCGTCGCCCAGTAACGCGGCCCGTTAGACCGGCGGCACGCGATCAGACCGGCGGCACGCCGTGGCGACGGTCGGTGAAGACGCGGGTCTTGCCGGCCGCACGGGTCAGGCGCCGGGTGATCTCGGTGCGCAGATCACCCCACTGCACCACGGCGTCGATGACGAGCTCCGAACCGAGGCGCAGCAGGTCGACGTCCTCCTCGTAGATCCGGCGTTGCTCGAGGATGAAGGCCTCGCGTTCGTCGAGGTCCTCGATCGCCGCGATCTTGTTGGCGAACACGGCGTTGACGGCAGCCTCGGGGCCCATCACGGCGATCTTGGCGGTCGGCAAGGCGATCGTCGCCTCCGGCTCGAACGCCGGTCCGCTCATGGCGTAGAGACCGGCGCCGTACGCCTTGCGGAGCACCACCGAGATCTTCGGCACCGTCGCCTCCGACACGGCGGTGATCATCTTCGCTCCGTGGCGAATGATCCCCTGGCGCTCCACCTCGGTGCCGATCATGAATCCGGGTACGTCCGCCAGGAAGATCAGCGGGATGTTGAACGCGTCGCAGCACCAGATGAACCGGGCCGCCTTGTCAGCGGTGTCGGTGAAGAGCACACCACCCTTGATCATGGGGTTGTTCGCCACGAACCCGACCGGTGAGCCGTCCATCAGACCGAACCCGACGACCATCTCCGGCGCGAACAACGGCTTGACCTCGAAGAAGCTCTCGGCGTCCACGAGACAGTCGATGACCCGGTGGATGTCGTAGCCCATGGTGTCCTCGGCGGGCACGATCGAATCGTCGAGGTCGTGGGCGGGAGCGACGGCCTCGTACGTGGGCGGGTCGTGGCGCCAGTAGGTCGGCATGTACGTGAAGTACGCCTTGGCCTGCTCGATGGCGTCGGCGTCGTCGTGGGCCAGGTTGTCGCCGCACCCCGACACCGAGCAGTGCATCCGTGCGCCGCCGGTCTCCTCGAGGGTGGCGATCTCACCGATGACCATCTCGGCCATGCGGGGTGAGCCGAGGTACATCGAGGCGTTGCCCTCGACCATGATCACGATGTCGCAGAACGACGGGATGTACGCCCCGCCGGCTGCGGACGGGCCGAACAGGCAGCAGATCTGGGGCACCTTCCCCGACAGCCGCACCTGGTTGTAGAAGATCCGCCCGGCGCCCCGACGACCGGGGAACAACTCGACCTGGTCGGTGATGCGGGCGCCGGCCGAGTCGATCAGCCAGAAGACCGGCAGGTTGTCGCGGAGGGCGATGTCGGTCATGCGCACGATCTTCTCGACGGTGCGGGCGCCCCACGAGCCCGCCTTCACGGTGGGGTCGTTGGCGACGATGACGGCGGCGCGGCCGTCGACCTCGCCGACGCCGGTGACGACGCCGTCGGCCGGCAGGTCGGTGGCGCTCGCGTTGGCGAGCAGGCCGTCCTCGACGAAGGTCCCGGGGTCGCACAGGAGGTCGATGCGTTCCCGCACGAACAGCTTGTTCTGGCGCGCCAGCTTCTCGGCCTCCTTGTGGAGGTTGCCCTGGGGAGCACGGGCCAGTGCGGCGGCGAGCGGGGCGTCGGGTGCGTCGGTCATGGGGTACGAGTTTGGCGGCTCGGGGGTCACGGCGGCGAACTGCTCGGCATGTCCCACCCCGTCGTCACCGAGGTGGACGGCACGAACTCGTACCCCGCTGCGACGATGCCGTCGACGGTCTCGGCCAAGAGATCTGCGTCGAGGTACGGGTGGAAGAAGAAGCCGACGACGTTGTCGCGGACCACGCGGCTGCGCCGTGCGTTCTCGACGATCTCCTCGGGCGTCCGAGGGTCGTTGTTGTTGTACCCGACCTCGATGACGTTGCCGAGGTTCTCGGGGACGACGAGGTGCCCGTAGACGTCACGCACCGCGAAGGGGAAGAATTGCCCGATCGGGTGGTCGGCGTCGAGATCGCCCGACTCGCCCGGGGCGAAGTACATCCCGCGGTCGAACCTCGTTGCCGGTCCGCCGCTGTTGAGGCCCGCGTAGACGTCACCGATGGCCCGATAGGTGGCGTCGGAGGCGGTGTAGTGCGCCGGTTCGAACATCCGGACCTCGTCGAGCGGAATCCCTGCCTTCGCGAGCATCGTGCGCGCCGTGCGCAGCCGGTCGGCGGCCCACTCGACGGAATCCTCCTCGACGGGGCCGTCGAGGACGACGTCATCGGTCGCCGGGTCCACGTGGGCACGGAAGAACTCGAAGTCGTTGGCGCTCACCCCGTCGTAGGGGTTGTCGACCTTGCCGTACTGGTGGGTCAGCCCGTGGCTCACGATCGTGCCGCCGTGCTCGAGGCCGTAGGTGATGGCGGCGACCACCTTCGGTCGCTGGTCGAGCCGAAGCGTCGGGATGCCCTTCGAGCCGTACTTGGTGCCGTGCACGCCGGCCGGGTCCGCGTACAACGGGTAGACCGCCATCGTGAAGGGAATCCGCCGTTTCACCAGGACGTCGATGGATGCCCGCAGGAGGACCGGATCGCTGGCCGGTCCGATGTCCTCGAGCCGGACCAGGGCTCGGTGTCGTTCGGGGGTGCCGGGTGTGAAGGCGTCGAGGAGGACGTCGGCCCAGGCGACGTAGCGGTCGCGTTCGGAGAGAAACGTGTAGGGCGATTCCGCGAGGTAGGTCAGGTTGCGGGCGCGTACGCCCCACGGGAACTCCGTGCCGTCCTCGGCGACGATCGTGCCGAGCGTCGTCGCCACCGCCGGGTTGTCGACGGTCAGCGTCACGACCTCGTTGGAGTCGCCGGACGCGGCGCGGTCGAACTCGGCACCCTCGTAGCGCACCTTCACCATCGGGCGCGCGTCGAGGAGTCCGGGAGTGAAGCCGTACCCGCCGGCGGTCAGCCGGTCCCCGAGCTGCCAGATGTTGAGACCCGCCCACACGATCGGGGTGGCCCCGCCGACGACGTCGTCGAGGAACGCCGTGGGGATCGGCTCGTCGAACGTCGTCCCCACGTAGAGCACACCGCCGAAGGACGCCGCCATACCGGCGGTGTAGTCACCGATCGGCAGACGGGTGACCGGGCCGAAGTGTCCGAGCAGATTCGCCGACAGGATGGCGTCGGTCTGGCCGACCGTCGACCACTCCCCCGACGTGTCGTACAGCACCAACATCGGCAGCGCCGCCCGTTCCGGGCGGGTGGTCGTCGGCGACACCGACGCCGACGCGGACGCCGCCCCGGGCCCCGACTCCGGCACGACTGCCGACGAGCCGTCCGACGGAGCGAGGGGATCGGCTCCCCCACCGACGCCCAGCACCACGGCAGCGACGACCGCCACGACACCGACCGCCGCCATCGTGGTGACGCGCCGCATCAGCGTTCGTCACCGACCGCCCACTGCGAGCGCAGCACCCGCTCGGCCGCCTTGCCGTGCGGGGTGTAGTCGAGGGCCTGGTCCTCCCCGGTGTCGGCCAGGTCGTCCCACATCCACCACTGCACACCGTCGATCCACGAACGGTCGGCGACGGCCGTGAACAAGGCCTCGTATCCGGCGGCCTGTTCGGCGTCGGACCGTTCCTCGCTGATCTCCCAGTTCCACGGCTGGGTGGTCGACCCCACCTGGCTGGCGTATCCGGCCTCCGTGAAGATCACCGGCTTGCCGAGACCGGCCGCGAACGCGTCGAGTTCGTCGAGCACGGGGCCCCAGGCGGTCACCAGTCGGTCCACGTCGGTCGTGGGTTCGGTCGACAGCTCGAAGTACGCGTCGACGCCGATGTCGTCGAGACGATCCCAGAACGGGACGTCGGCGTAGCCGTCGAAGTTCGCGGCGTACGTGAGTGGCCCGCTGTAGACCGCGCGGATCGCTGCGATCACGTCGGCCCACTCGGCGGGCCGATCCATGGTGCCGGCCAGTTCGGTGCCGACGCTGAGCATCTCCACCCCGGTCTCGGTGGCGAGGTTCGCGTAGCCGACCATGAGGTCGCGGTAGCGATCGAACCAGGCCGCGGGGTCGACGGGCACGATCTCGGCACGATCGGTGTCGTCCTCGACGTCGACATGCGGCTTGAGGATGACCCGCAAACCCACACGGTGCGCCTCGACGATCGCGGCGCGCAAGCTGCCGTCGCTCGCCGTCTGCTCGGGGTCACGATGGGGCAACGACGTCGACGTGTCGTCGACGTACCAGGTCGGGATGATCGTGACCGCGCTCGCGCCGGTGGCCGCGATCTCACCCAGCGCCGTCGTCGCCTCGGCCCCGGCATAGGCCTCCGCCTCCCACACCGGGTACGCCACGCCGTCCCACTCCCGCACCGCGCCCGCCGACCGAGCGCTCCCCGCCCCGGGTCCCGGATCCGGATCGGACACCGCGTCCGACCCGGAACAGCCCGCGAGCAGGAACGCCACCATCAACGCGACGAGGCGGGGAGCCGTCGACGGCATCAGACGTCGTTCGGCCCGACCCAGGTGTACCGCCCGATCGCGTTCACGCCCTCGACGAGCTGCTTGAGCGGTTCGACGCCCAGGAACGGGTGGTAGAAGTAGCTCGCGAAGCCGTCACGGACCACGAGCGATGTGCGGGCCCGTTGCACCAGCTCGGGGATCTGCACCGCCGGGTGCTGGTTGTACGCCTCCGGCTCGTAGTTGCCCATGTTCTCCGGGATGACCTTGGTGCCGTACACGTCGGTGACGACGTACGGGAAGAACTGGCCGGTCGGACGGGTCGTGTCGGCCTTCCCGGCGGCGTTGCGGGGGAAGTACAGACGCCGATCGTACGCCGTCAGGTTCAGCGCTTTCACCGCCTGGTAGTCGGCCTCCGACGCCGCGTAGTGCGGGAACTCGAAGATGTTCGACACCGACACGAGGGCGAGGGCGAAGTCGGTACGGCCCGACTGGATCCGCGCCTTCGCGTTGGCGGTCGAGTCGTTGGCGACCGGCCCGTCGAGGACCACGGCGTCGGTCGCTGCGTCGACATGGGCGCGGTAGAACTCGAAATCGTTGGCCGACACGCCGTCGTAGGGGTTGATCAGCGAGTCGAGCTGGTGGGTCCGGCCGTGCTGGATGACCGTGCCACCGCGGGCCTGGGCGTACCGGAGGGCCGCCGTCAGCTGCGGCGACTGGTACAGGTACGTGCTCACGGCCTTGCCGCCGTTGTTGACGCCCCGCGGGTCGCGGTACCAGCTGTAGGTGGCGAGCGTGAACTTGATCTTCTTGCTGTAGAGGTAGTCGACGATCTGGCGGAGCTGGGTGGGATCGGTCGTCGGGCCGACGTCCTCGATGCGGATCATCGCCCGATGCCGCTCCGCAGTCTGCGGGGCAAGGGCGTCGAACAGCAGGTCCGACCAGGCCAGGTAGCGGTCGGTCTCGTTGATGTAGCTGTAGGGGTTCTCGCCGACGTAGGTGAGGCGCTTCGAGCGGATCGCCCACGGGAACTGGGTGCCGTCGTCGGCGACGGCAGTCGCCACCACGTTGGCCTTGGCGGTGTCGTAGACGACCGAGTTCATGATTCCGGCGTTGTTGAGCGGCGAGCGGGTCAGGGTCGTGCCCTTGTAGGCGACCTTCGACACCGGGCGGGTGTCGTATCCGGACCACATCCAGCCGTAGTCGGCGGCGAACGTCGGGGTCGCTGCGGTCAGTTGCCAGATGTTGTCAGCGACCCAGATGACCGGCTTCGTGGCCGACGTCACGTCCGACAGGAACGCTGCGGGCAACGGCTCGTCGTAAGTCGAGCCGACGTAGATCGTGGCGGTGTACTTGGCGATGTCGCCCTTGGTGTACGCGGTGACCTTCTTGCGGGTCACGGTCCCGAAGTGGCCGGCGAGGTTGGCGGTCTGCACGGCGTAGATGTCGCCCAGCCAGGCGTACGGCCCCGTCGAGTCGTACAACACGAGCGTCGTCACCGCCGGCGCGGCAGCCTGGGGTGCCGCATCGGCGACACGCTCGGCCTCGGGCTCGGCGAGTCCGATCCCGAACGTCGCGGTGATGACGGCCAGTGCGAGCAGAATCGAGCGGCGCACCATCTTTCGAGGCCGAACGGTCCGAGGTTGATTCGTCATTGCGGGACTCCTGGTCTCGGTGGTCGTGGATCGGGTTTCGGGGTGTGTGGTCATCGGAGCGCTCCGACTCGTTCGGCGGGAAGTCCGGCGGGGAGTTCCGCCGGGCGGTGGGCGAGCAGTTCGTCGAGTCGACCGATGGGGTCGCCGTCGAGCGTCACCAGCTCGATGAGGGCGTCGGTCCGACGGGCCACAGGTGTCGGCGGCGGCTCGGCGATCCGGGCGAACCAGCGGACCGATGCCGGGAGGTAGGGCAACACGTCGAACCCGGTCGGGCGAGCCTCGTCGCCGGTCCCGGTGGTGCGTGCGGTCTTGGCCCACCCGCGGCGCCGGCTGAAGTGACGCACCGTCGCCCGCACGCCGGCGAAGTACCACATGTACCCGTAGAAGATGTAGAGGTGGGCGAACGCGATGCCGGCCCCGATGCCGAGCTTGGGCTCGGCGCGCAGGTACACGAAGGTGACGACGGGCGCGAGGCCGAACGCCAGCAGGTACAGCAGCACCGGACGGACGCCGGAGAACATCATCACCGTGTCGGCGGCGGGCTGGGTGGCCACCAACCAGCCGAGTCGCGCCAGCCAGACCAACGACGCAGTCTGCAAGAGCAGCATCAGGAGCGGGTTCACCAGGTGGAACGCCAGGTCGAACTTCGGCCACGGACGCAGGTCCGAGCGCAGGATCCGGCCGATGAACCGGGTGCACTGCAGGTGGCCCTGGAACCAGCGCGTCCGCTGCTTGATCAGCGGTCGCATCTCGACGATGCCCTGCTGGCTGACGTGGGTCTCGTGGCAGAACCGGTTCGTCCAACCGCCCAGGAGGAACTCGATGCCGAGCTCGAGGTCCTCGGTGAGGCAGTCGGACCACGGCGCGTCACCGAGGGACATGAGGGCGCTGAGCCGGGCGAACTGGCCGTTGCCGCCGAGCCCCGCCGACCCCAGCGCGGAGCGGCCACGTTGGAAGAGCTCCGTGTAGCTCGCGAACTCCATGTCCTGGAGACGTGCGACGACGTGGTCGGACGCGTTGTGGATCCGGACGCCGATCTGCACCGACGCCCGGCGAGGATCGGCGAAGTGGGGTGCGACGAGGTCGAGCGCCCGCGGGTCGAGCCGGCCGTCGGCGTCCATGACCGCGACCACGACGTCGTCGGGCGATTGCCCGGCGGTCAGCACGTGCTGGCGGAGGTGGCGATACGCGGCGTTGAGCGCCTCGCCCTTGCCCTGCCGGGCGTTGGGCGCAACCCGCTGGAAGAGCCACACACGGTCGGGGTCGTACGACTCGGTGACCGCCGCGGTTCCGTCGGTCGACCCGTCGTCGATCACCATCACGGCGAAGCGGTGGTCGCTCTCGATCGCCAGAAGGCGGTCGATGGTGCGGCCGAGCACCAGCTCTTCGTTGAGGCACGGCACCATGAAGACGAACGACAGGTCCGGGGACGGCGAACCGTCGGCGGCGCCGCTGTCCGCGTCGGACTTGCCCCGGCCCTTCACGTACATCGCCAACGTGTACGCGACGATCAGGGCGGTCGCCACGACGATGGCGGTCTGGATCATCGACGTGGGTGCTTCGCCGTCCACGCCACGGCCACGAGGGCGAGCGCGATGAGCAGGAACCCCGCCGCGGTGAGCAGCGGTGAGTTGGCCCCGGTCAACGTCGCGGCGACGCCCGGGTTGCGCTCCGTGGAGGAGCTGATCAGTTCGACCCCAAGCACGGACGCGCCCGCGGCCGCCACAGGTGTCATGGAGATGTACATCGAATTCGTCCTCGCACAGCGTGTGGACACCGGATCGGTCATGCGACCGACCACCGATGCCTCGTCCCATGGGCCGATTCGCCGGTCGGCCCGAGAAGCACCCTAACGGCCCGATTCTGAAGCAGTCAAAGGGCCTTTCGGCTCACTTGATGCCGTTTGGATCCGTCGAGATCGCCTCGTTCAGGGGGTGCGACGCACGGCGAGCACCGTGATGTCGTCGGTCACCGGGCCCGACGCGAACTCCTGGGCGGCGTTCACCAGCTCGTGGCACATCGTCTGTGCGGGCGAGTCGTCGAACCGGCGCACCACCGCGGCGATTCGCTCGTCACCGAAGAACTGGCTGCCCGATCGGGCCTCCGCCACGCCGTCGGACAGCGCGACGACGATGTCGCCTGGCTCGAACGAGACCTCGCGGGACAGGAACTTCGCCGCCGGATCCATCATCAGGACAGGACCGGTCGCCTTCAACGGCTTGAGCTCGCGCTCGTGGCTGAACCACGCCGGCGGGTGCCCGGCCGACGCGTATCGCAGCGTGCCGGCCTCGCTGTCGAAGATCAGCACACAGAGCGACACGAACTCCTCGGGGCGCTCGTAGTCCGACACCTGGCGATTGAGCTCCTCGAGCGCCTGGCCCGGGTCACGGAACCGACGCAGGTACGACCGGAGGAGGTACTTGGTCTGCAGCGCCGTGATCGACGCCTCGACATCGTGACCCGACACGTCGCCGACGACACAGCACAAGCGGCCCGACGGCAGGTGGAACACGTCGACCAGATCGCCCGACATCACCCCCGACACCGCCTCGTGCACCGTGCCGACCTCGTACCCCGGCGTCGCGGGCATCTCGACGGGGGCGAGGCGCTCGGCCCAGCGAGCCGGTGCCGTGTCGGTCTGGGCCAACATCTCGAGGGCACGTTGCTCGACGCGCATCCGCTGCTCGGTGAGGCGCGCATCGCGCCGTACGTACCGGGCGAGCCACAGGCTGACGACGACCGGCAGCGCGATCACGCCGATGAAGTACCAGCCGGTGGCGTCCTTCGTGAGCGCGACGAGCCCCACTGCCAACGCCACGGCGAGGTACAACCCTGCGGTGTGGAGGTCGTGGGAGATCGCTCCCCCGGCGATCTGCAGCAGGTCGGTCGCCGACGCGTCGATCTTGCGGACCGTTCGGTATCGCACGTACGCGGCTCGGCCCCAGACGAGCCCGCCGACCAGCGCAACGGCGGCGGTGGCGACGAGGAACCAGCGTTCGATCATGACGCTGTCGCCGGCTCTACTCGCTGCGCTTCCGGACGCGCATCTTGATGGGGGTCGCTCCGAGGTCGAACGCCTCGCGGAGCATCCGCTCGAGGTAGCGGAGGTAGTGGGGCGGGACCACCTTGTTGGCGAACAGCGTGAACGTGGGCGGATCGGTCGCACCCTGCGTCGCATACATGACCCGCACACCGTGCGGCCCCGGCTGCGCCTGCTGGGCCCGTCGGATGACGTCGTTGACCTTCCGGGTGGGAACCCGGCGGTGGTAGGCGTCGATCGCCGTCTCGAGCGCGGGCACCAGCCGGTGCACACCGCGACCGGTGAGCGCCGAGATGCGCAGTACCGCCGAATCGCCCAGGAAGTGCAGCTTCTGGGTCATCTGGTAGAGGACCTCGTTGCGCTGGTCCTCGTTCATCAGCTCCCACTTGTTGAGGAGCACCACGATCGGGCTGCCCGACGCGTCGATGCGCTCGGCGAGCCGTTGGTCCTGGTGGGTGATGCCTTCGGTCGCGTCGATCACGAGGAGCGCGGCGTCGGCCTCGTCGACCGACTGCAGCGCCCGCACCATCGAGAAGTACTCGGTGCCGTCGTCGATGCGGCTCTTGCGGCGCATCCCGGCCGTGTCGATGAACTTGATGGACCCGTGCTCGGTCTCGACGACCGTGTCGACCGAGTCGCGGGTCGTGCCGGGCATGTCGTGGACCACCGAGCGGTCCTCGCCGATGAGCCGGTTGAAGAGCGTCGACTTGCCGACGTTGGGCCGGCCGACGAGGGCGACCGAGAACAGCGCCGGCATCTCGTCGGCGTCCATGTCGAACTCGGGCTCTTCGATCTCGGGCGGGAAGTGGCTGACGACCACGTCGAGGAAGTCGCCGGTGCCCCGGCCGTGCAGCGCGCTGACGGGGTACGGATCGCCGAGACCGAGGGAGAGCAGGTCCCAGATGTTGGCCTCGTGGCGGGTGTCGTCGACCTTGTTGGCGATGACCATCACCGGTCGGTCGATGCGCTGCATCAGGCGGGCGACCTCGAGGTCGTCGTCGGTGACGCCGACGTTGGCGTCGACGACGAAGAGCACGACGTCGGCCTCGGAGATGGCCTTCTCGGACTGTTTCGACACCTTCTTGTCGAGTGCCGAACCACCACTCATCCAGCCGCCGGTGTCGACCAGCATGAAATCGCGGCCGTTCCAGTTGGCCGGCACGACCTTGCGGTCGCGGGTCACCCCGGGCAGCTCCTGCACGATCGCCTCGCGGCGACCGATGATGCGGTTCATCAACGTGGACTTGCCCACGTTGGGCCGGCCGACGATCGCCACGGTGGGCAATTCGGGGAACGTTTCGATGTCAGTCATTGCGTGCGATCTCAGTCATTGCGAGTCCTAACGCCCGCCGCAGCGCGACGCCGTCGGTGGGGATGATGTCGACGGGTCGGGGAAGGTCCTCGGGGGTGAGGCCGTCGAGAAATCGGCCACCGGACAGACACACGTCAGGAAGAAGATAGCGGTGACCGGCCGGTTCCGACGAAAGCACCCGCTGGAGGTCCTCCCCCACCATGAGTCCGGCGACGCCGACGTTGCCGCCGAAGAACCGTGCCTCGACCTCGATCAGACGTACGTCGTCGCGCCCGAGGCTCGCGATCAGTGGGGCGAGGACCGACTTGCCGTACGACCCGGTCAGGATGCCGATCGGTGCGTCGGCCTTGGGCGGGCGCGGCCGCAGGAGCACGCTCCCCGGCTCGGCTCCCTCCGGCATTCGGGGGGCCCGGTAGCCCTCGGCGGGGGCACCGTCGACCCAGTTGAAGAACCCCGTCTGCACGCCGATGGCCTCGTCGGTCGCCCCGGTGAACTCGAGCTCGAAGGCTCGCGCCATGCCGATGCCGTCCTCGTGCATCGAGAATCCGTCGTACGCGCCCGGCTCGGGGAACGGCTTGCCGGCGATGAGGTAGTACTCGTCGGCGGCGTAGACCATGCGATGGCCGAGGTGTTGGCGGAAGATCTCCTGCCACTCGTCGACGAGGTCGACGACGGCCTTCGCCTCCTCGGCGGTGTGGAGCCGCATACGGGGCTCCTTGTTGAACTTCGACAACCCCAGGGGCACCACGGCGACGTCGGCGAGTTCGGGGTACTCGTCGAGCACCCCACACAGCGTGTCCTCGAGGATGTCGCCGTCGTTGAGGCCGGGACAGACGACGATCTGGCCGTGGACCTCGATGCCGTGGTCGAGCAGCGCCCGCAACCACCGCAGGCTCATGGCGCCCCGCTTGTTACGCAGCATCTCGTTGCGGGTGAGCGGGTCGGTCGCGTGGATCGACACGTACAGCGGCGACAGGTTCTCGGTGATCACCCGTTCCAGATCGGCCTCGGTGAAGCGGGTGAGCGTCGTGAAGTTGCCGTAGAGGAACGAGAGTCGATAGTCGTCGTCCTTCAGGTACAGGCTCTTCCGCATGCCCTTGGGCAGCTGGTAGATGAAGCAGAACTCGCAGTGGTTGTCGCAGGTCCGCACCCGGTCGAACACCGCCGAGTCGACCTCGATGCCGAGCGGTTCACCGTCGTCCTTCTCGATGTCGATGTCGATCGCCAGGCCGCCCCGGTCGATCGACAGGCTCACCTCGGCATCGTCGGTCAGGACGCGGTACTCGATGACGTCTCGGATCGGCTGGCCGTTGACGGCGGTGAGCAGATCGCCGACCGCGACACCCCCGCCGTCGGCGGGGCTACCGGGAGCGACCGCAACGACTCGGGCAGTGGACATGGGGATCCAGGCTACCGGGAAGCGGGGACCTGCCCGCCGAGGGTGGGCAGACCGCGCCATCGCGGCGTACAGTCCCGACAGGTGCGAGCGGTGATCGCTCGGCAAGGGGGAGACACGAAATGCAACGTCGGATCAGACTGATCGGCGCGGTCGCTGTGGCCGCACTCACCGCTTTCACGGCGTGCACCCCACCGCCCCAGCCGCGCCCGCCGCTGCCGACCCCCTACACCGGCGGCACCAACCCCGACCTGGCGCCGCGGGCCGGCGACGCCGCCTATGTGGAGCCGGGCCCCTACGTCGCCGGTGTCACCACCGTCGAGATCGAGCCCGGGCGCCAGGCCGAGGTCTGGTATCCCGCCGCACCGGCGTCCGCCGCCGGCGTGAGCAAGGACGTGTACAAGATCCGCTCGTTCCTGAGCCCGTTCCTGCAGTTCCTCCTGCCTCCCGACATCGATCCGCCGTTCGAGACCGACGCGTTCCGCGGCCTCCCCGTGTCCGAGGACGGTCCGTTCCCCGTGGTGCTGTTCAGCCACGGCGCCGCATCGTTCCGGCTCCAGTCCACGTTCCTCACGACCCACCTCGCACAGTGGGGCTTCGTCGTCGTGTCGCCCGACTACTTCGAGCGTGGCCTGACGTCGCTCCTCGGAGATCCGCCTGCCCCGGCCCGCCCCGACACCCAGGTCGCAGATCTCGCGATCACCAAGGTGCGGTCGATGTCGACGACTCCGGGCCCCTTCCAGGGCTTCGCCGAGACCAACCGGTTCTTCCCCATCGGTCACTCGGCCGGCGGCGGCACCTCGATCTCGTTGCTGTCACGCCCCGACGTCAGCTTCGCGATCCCCATGGCGGCCGGCGCGAACCCCGACTCCGGCGCCGTACCCGCCGTGCTGTCCGACACGTCGAAGTCGATCATGTGGATGGGCGGACAGAACGATCAGGTCGCCGCGCTGTCCCGGGTCCAGTCGGGCTACGACTACACCGCCGGCCCCGACGCCCTCGTTGTCATCCCCGGATCGGGCCACAACAACGCGTTCACCGACATCTGCGAGATCGCCCGCGACGAGGGCGGCATCGTGACCCTCGCCATCAACGCCGGGTTGCCGCTCCCCGACCTCGTCATCACCCTCGGCCGTGACGGCTGTGTGTCGCCGCCGGCATTCGAGGGCCCGACCGTGTGGCCGATCACCCGCCACTTCGTCACCGCTGCGCTCCGCTTCCACGCCGGACTCGACCCCGAACCGGTCGGTCTCGGGAGCCAGGTCGTCGGCGAGTTCGGCCCGGCACCGTCCACCTACCTGCACCGCCCCTGAGACCGGCGGGCGGGGCACCGCCCGTAGACTGAGCGCATGGCTGTCGATCGAGTGCTGCTGGCTGCGCCGCGGGGGTTCTGCGCCGGCGTGGAGATGGCCATCAAGGCGTTGGCGTGGATGGTGCGGGCCTTCGAGCCGCCCGTCTACTGCTACCACGAGATCGTCCACAATCAGCGGGTCGTGCAGCGTTTCCGTGATCTCGGGGTGGTCTTCGTCGACGACATCGCCGAGGTGCCCGAGGGTGCCCCGATCATGTTGTCGGCGCATGGCTCGGCCCCCGAGGTGGTCGCCGAGGCGATGGCCCGCGGCGGGTACGTCGTCGATTCGGTGTGTCCGCTCGTCACCAAGGTCCACCACGAGGTGAAGGTGCGGGCCGGCAAGGGGTACCAGATCGTCTACGTCGGCCACGAGGGCCACGAGGAGGCGGTCGGCACCATGGCCGTCGCCCCCGAGTCGACACACCGCGTCGAGTCCATCGCCGAGGTCGCGGCGCTCCCAGCCTTCGAGACGCCCGTCGCGCTGCTCGCCCAGACGACGCTCAGCCACCGCGACTGGAAGGACGTCCTCGACGCCACCAAGGAACGCTTCCCCGACATGTGGGTCCCCGGGCGCAGCGACCTGTGCTTCGCCACGACCAACCGGCAGACGGCCCTCATGAACATCGCACCCCGGTGCGACGCGATGGTGGTCGTCGGTTCCGCCAACTCGTCCAACACCCTCGCCCTCGAGAAGCTGGCCCGCGAGGCCGGATGCCCACAGGTGTTCCGCATCAACGACGCCGACGAACTGCCCGACGAGCTGTCGGGAATCGTCGGGGTCACCGCTGGGGCCTCGGCACCCGAGGACCTCGTCGAGGCGGTCATCGCCCGTCTGGCGCCGGCGAACGGGGTCGAGGAGGTCCGCACGACCGACGAGGACGAGTACTTCCCGCCGCCACGCAACCTGCGCGACCTCCTGCTGGCCGTCGACTCGTTCGCCACGTTCGCACTCGGCGGCGACCCCGTCGATCGCCCCGGGCTCAACGACCGCAAGCT
>CALMLJ010000195.1 GCA_937868025.1 uncultured Acidimicrobiaceae bacterium | reverse complement strand
CTAGTTTGAGGACATGCCCGATTCGATCCGGCTCGCGGCGGTCAACGTCGGGACACCGAAGGTGCTCGCGGACCACGGCGGCGACCGCGTGTGGAGCGGGATCGGCAAGCGGCCGCTGCCGCCCGACACCACCCTGTTCCTGTCGCTCGTGAACCTCGCCGGTGACGGGCAGGCCGATCTCACGGTGCACGGCGGGATCGACAAGGCCGTGTACGCCTATCCCTCCGAGCACCTGCCGGCGTGGGCGGCCGAACTCGGCGAAGCGCTCGGCGACGCACCGTTCGGTGAGAACCTCAGCACGATCGGCGTCACCGAATCCGACGTCCGCATCGGCGATCGGTGGGAGTGGGGCGAGGCGCTCCTGGAGGTGTGCCAGCCACGGTCGCCGTGCTTCAAGCTCGCGCTGCACCGGCGGCGCGCCGACATCCAGCAGCTCTTCCGTCAGTCGGGTCGCGTGGGGTGGTACCTCCGGGTGCTGCACCCGGGCGCGGTGTCGACCGGATCGGACATCTCGGTGATCGAGCGCGATGCGGCCGGTCTCACCGTTGCCGACGCCCACCGGGCGATGGGGGACCGCCGCTTGGAGGACCGGACGCTGGTCGAGGCGCTGGCAGCGCACGATCGGCTGGCCGACGAATGGCGGCTGCCGCTCGTCGAGCGGCTCGCCCGGCGGTAGACGCTCCCAACCGTTCGACAGCCCGGCCGCCGGAGTGGTGGCCCTCAGTCGCCGGCGGCGAGCGACGTGAGTTCGAAGCGGTCGACGTCGACGAGGCCGCGGTCGGTGATGCGGAGCTGGGGCAACACCGACAGGCCCAGGAAGCTGAGCTGCATGAACGGCGCCTCGATCGTGATCCCGAGGGTCCGACCGGCCTCGACCAGCGTGTCGAGCTCGGCGGCGACCTCGCCGGCGAGACGATCCGACATGAGCCCGCCGATCGGCAGCCGTACCTCGGCGAGCACCTCGCCGTCGAGCACCACGACCTGCCCGCCACCGATCTCCCGGAGCCGGTTGACCGCTGCAGCCATCTCGGCCGGCCCGGACGGACCGCGGTGGCCGATCGCCATGCAGTTGTGGGCGTCGTGGGCGACGGTGGATGCGATGGCGCCGCGCTCGATGCCGAAGCCGCTCACGTAACCGAGGCCGACCCGACCGGTCTCGCGGTGCCGCTCGACGCACGCGATGCGGGCGACGTCGTTGGCAGCGTCGTCGACATCCATCGTGAGGTGCGCCGTGGTGAGCGAACCCCCGACGACCCCGATGACCTTGGCGTCGCCCTCGGGTGCAGCGAGTGCGAAGTCGGCCGCGTCGAGCGCGGTCTCGAGGTGGATCGACGACTTCATCCACTCGGGCGCCGGCGTGTCCTCGATGAGCCCGGGGGTGATCTCACCTCGGGTCGCGACGACTCGCCCGCGCTGCCAGACGGTGGTCGGCTGCCACGAGCCGAGGTCGTCGAACGCCAGGATGTCGGCCTGGTAGCCCGGCGCCAGCGAGCCCAGGTGGGTGAAGCCGTGGTAGAGCGCGGGATTCGTCGACGCCATGATGAGCGCGTCCTCGGGCGATATACCGGCGGCGACGGCGCGGCGGCAACAGTCGTTGATGTGGCCGACCGACCGCAGCGTGTCGGGCTCGCGGTCGTCGGTGCAGAAGGCGATCAGGTCGGTGCCACCCTCGAGCACCATCGGGATGAGGTCGTCGAGGTTCTTCGACGCCGAACCCTGACGGATGAACACCCACATGCCCTTCATGCGCTTCTCGGTGGCCTCGTCGAGCATCGTGCACTCGTGATCGGACTCGACGCCGGCGGCGAGATAGGCGTCGAGCTGTTGGCCACGGAGGCCCGGGGCGTGGCCGTCGACGCGACGGCTGCCGGCCGTCGCGATGCGGGCCAGCATCTCGGGGTCGCCGCCGATGACCCCGGGGAAGTTCATGACCTCGGCCACGCCGATGGCACCGTGCCCGTCGAGCAGGTCGGCGACGTCGGTGTGGGAGAGCTCGGCGCCGGCCGA
>CALMLJ010000194.1 GCA_937868025.1 uncultured Acidimicrobiaceae bacterium | reverse complement strand
ATGCAGATCCACCCGGGCCGATGCCTGCGCTGACGGTCATCGCCAAGGCAGCGCTCCCCGTCCTCATGCTCGCCGGCGGCGGGGTCGCGTGGGCGTCGAGCGGCGGTGCGTCGGAGCCGACGGGCGCGGCGCAGGCGTGGGTCGACTCCCCGATGGACGGCGAGCGGCTCGAACCCGGCACGGTCCGCGTCCGCGCCCACGCGAGTGCGCCCGGCGGCGTGACGCGAATCGAGCTCGCCGTCGACGGTCGTACGGTCGCCGACGAGTCCGCCGGGGGCGACGATCGTCTCGGTGTCGTCACCCTCGACTGGACGGCAACGGCGGGAGTGCACGAGCTGCAGGTCCGCGGCGAGTCCGACCAGGGTTGGAGCGGGTACAGCTCGACGGTCACCGTGCAGGTGGGCGAGCCCGCGGCGGTGCCAACCACAACGAGCACGACCACCACGACCACCACGTCGGTTACCGACACCACCGCGGTCGACACCACGACGTCGTCCACGGCGGACACCACGACCCCCACCACGGTCGTCGCCGCACCGACGACGACCCGGCCCGGATCTCCGCGCACGTCCGCGCCGCGCACCACGGTCCCCGGCGCCCCGGCCACCACACCACCGACGTCGCCCGGCGGCACTGCTCCCCCGACCACGGCGACCCCGTCGGGCCCGACCACTACGAAGGCCCCCGGCACGACCGCTCCGGCAACGACTGCCTACCCGGCCCCGACCGTGAGCGTGTCGGGGCCGTCGAGCCAGTTCGTCGGGATCCCCGCCACCCTGACGGCGACCGGCGCCGCGTCGGGTCGGCCCTTCAGTCTGGTGATCTCGGTCCAGAATTCGCCCGGCGGCAACATGGTGCCCATCACGACGTGCACGTCGAGCCCGTGCACCGTCAACCGCACCTTCAACGACACCGGCAACTACCAGTACTTCGCGACGATCACCGTGAACGGAGTCGGGACGCAGAGCGCGTCGAAGTCCATCCTCATCAAGCTCATCGGCTGAGCCCGTTGCCTGCCGCGATGGCGCGCAGGTCGACGACTCGGTCGTAGACCGTAGGGTCGACGCCGTTGGCGATTGCCACGTCGCGCAGCGGCTCCCCCGTTGCCGTCGCCTCCTTGACGATCTTCGTGGCGGCGTCGTAGCCGATGATCTCGTTGAGCGCAGTTGCCACGGCGAGCGTGGCGTGGGCCGACCGATCCGCGCCCCGTTCGTTCGCCACGATGCCCGCGATGCAGGTGTCGGCGAACGCGGTCGCCGCCGTGGTCAGGAGGTGGATCGACTGGAGCAGGTTGCGGGCGATGAGCGGCACCCGCACGTTCAGCTCGAACTGACCCTGCATGCCGCCGATCGTGATGGCGGTGTCGTTGCCGATCACCTGGGCGGCGACCTGCATCACGACCTCGGGGATGACCGGGTTGACCTTGCCCGGCATGATCGACGAACCCTTCTGCAGCTCGGGCAGCACGATCTCGCCGATACCGGCGCGTGGCCCCGACGACATCAGCGCGATGTCCTGCGCGATCTTCGTGAGCGAGACGGCGACCACCTTGAGGGCCCCCGACAGCTCGACGAGCGCATCGCGGTTGGCCTGCGCCTCGAAGGGATCTTCGGGAGCCGAGATCCAGGGCAGGCCCGACTGCTCGGCCAGGATGGCGCGGACCTCGCCGGCGAACTCGGGCGGGGTGTTGAGGCCGTTGCCCACGGCGGTTCCGCCGAGCGGGATCTGGCCGACCCGTTCACGGGTCGAGCTCACCCGCTTGATGCCCAACCGGATCTGGGCGGCGTACCCGGAGAACTCCTGGCCGAGGGTCACGGGGACGGCGTCCATCAGGTGGGTGCGCCCCGACTTCACGACGTCGTGCAGCTCGCGGGCCTTGGTCCCGAGGGTGTACTCGAGGTGCGCGAGGGCCGGCAACAACGCGACCGTGACCTGGTCGAGGGCGGCGAGGTGCACCGCAGAGGGGAACGTGTCGTTCGAACTCTGCCCCATGTTGACGTGGTCGTTGGGATGCGCCGCTCCGCCGGTGAGGGAGGAGAGCACCTCGTTGACGTTCATGTTCGTCGACGTGCCCGACCCGGTCTGGAACACGTCGATGGGGAACTGGTCGTCGTACCGACCGGCGGCGACCGCCTCGGCCGCTTCCTCGATCGCACCGGCGATCGAGGCGTCGAGCTTGCCGAGCCGGGCGTTGACGGTGGCAGCCGCCCCCTTGATCCGCGCCAGCCAGTGGACCACCGGCAGCGGCACCCGCTCCCCTGAGATCGGGAAGTTGTCGATCGCCTTCTGGGTCTCGGTGCCGTACAGCTGCTCGGTCATCTCGTACCTCCGGTCGTGGTGGAACCTACCCGGCGGCACCGCCGGGAAGTCCTCGCCGAACCGGATCGGCCCGAGCCGGTGCGGCTCAGCCCGATCCGGACGACGGTGCGCCCGATCCGAGAAATGTTGTTGGATCGTCGAGTGGATGGACGTAGACGTGACATGAGGCCCCGCCTGTGACCCACGCTCCCGACGCCGAACTGATGCAACGGATCGCCGACGGCGACGCCGCGTCCTTCGAGATGGTGTATCGCCGTCACGTCGACCAGGTGATCCGCACCGCGACCGCTCGCTGTACCGATCCCCACGAGGTGGCCGACGTGGTCGCCGAGACGTTCCTGGCGGTCTGGCGGAATGCCGACGGCTTCGACCCTGAACGGGGTTCCGTGGCGCAGTGGATCTCCGGAATCGCTGCCCGCCGGTTCCTCGACCTCCGACGAAGCGAGCGACGTCGTCGGGCGGTCCGTGAACGCGTCGTCGGGCGTGCCGACACCACCGTTGCCGACCTCGATGAGCTGGTCGACCAGATCGACGCCGAACGTGCCGCCGACGCGATCGGCCCGGCGCTGCGGCGTCTGCCCTGGCGTCAACGCGTCGTCTTCGAGTTGGTCGCCGTCGAGGGGATGTCCGTCACGGCCGCTGCCGACGCGTTGGGCATGTCGGCATCGGCGGTGAGCATGCGCCTCAGCCGTGCCCGTCGGGCACTCCGCGTCGACCTGGCGATTCCCGCCGTCGCGTCATTCACATCACCCGGAGGTGACACATGAACGAACACTTCAAGGACCAGCTCTACCTCGCCATCATGAGTGAGATCCAGGCGAACCCGCGGGCTGTCGCCGAGCCACGACGTGTCCCGGTCACGGGACTCGTCGCGGCGGCCGCCGTGCTGACCGTCGCCGCCGGCGGAGTTGTGTTCGTGTCGATCGATCGGCCCGACACCGTCTCGGTCGCGACCGACGACACTGGTCCTACGACGACGGCCATCGACGACTCCGCGTACGAGGGTGGGTTCGTGTTCGGTGTCCCCCACGGACGCACGTTCCTCGTTCCGACCGAGTCGCCAGCGACGACGCGTTCGAGCGGGCCGAACTATCCGGCGGGAACGGTCTCGTTCCGGCTGGCATCGGCCGACCCGCGCGTGGCGCCGATGACCGTCTCGCCATCGGTTGACCACTTCGAGACGCACGCCGTGGAGACGATCGCCGGACGCGAGCTGCGGTTGCCCAACGGTATGACACATCCCGACGGTGCGACCGACGCCGACATGAGTGGGCCGTGGATGTGGAACGAGGCCGACGGCACGCAGTGGATGGCCCAGGGCTTGTTGGCCGACGTCCGCCTCGCGCTGCCCGACCTCGACTACACCGACGGTACGATGGTGCTCGGCCCATCGCTCGTCGCCGTGCCGATCGAGGACGCGGCGCCGACGCCGGAACGGTTCCGGGTTCGCGACGAACGATTCGAGATCAGCATCGCCGACGATTCCGCCACGACCTTCGACTTCGTCGATCCCCGACGGGGCGCCCTCGCGCTCGTCGACATCGGAGGCCGCCCCGGCATCGTGTACGCCGGGCTGGGAATCTCGTGGCGGGCCGACGATCACACCGTGATCTCGCTCCAGAGGTCGCTGGCCTCGTACGACGGTTCGGCCCTCACCGACGACGAGTTGCTCGAGGTGGCGCGATCGATCCGGCCGGCGTCGGTGGCCGAAATGAAAGCGCTGCGGGTGTGGCGGGGAGCGGTGGACGAGCGGGTGATTCTGCGGGTGCCCGAGGCCGTCCGCGCCAAGGAGAGCGTCGGTGTTCGGCTCACCGATCTCGATGTCGTCGAGAACGGTGGTGACATCGGGACGTTCAACG
>CALMLJ010000193.1 GCA_937868025.1 uncultured Acidimicrobiaceae bacterium | reverse complement strand
CCGCCCGCAGCCTCACCGCCTACGACCACTGACCCCTTGGAACCAATCATCTAGGTGCCCGATGCCAGTCGCCGTCGAGGCCGAGGCCCCGACCCGGCCTTGGTCTTGTCGGAGGATCAGTTGGGCGTCCGGGTGGCCTCTTGTCGGCGGTGAGCGCTTACGCAACCAATCCGGCTCTTCGGATTTCACCGGGGAGTGACGGTGGCGAGTGGGTCCCATCCGGGGCCGAGTCGACGCTGGCACTCTCGATCGCTCAGATGGAGTCCGACTGCACTTCAGCGATCGAGAGTCCACCGCCGCCCAGGCGACGGTGTCGGAATGTCTCATGAGGATCTAGTGACGAGCGTCGTGGCCCGGTGGACAATGCCTGTCGCTACCCTTCCGAGGAATGGCAGATCGTCGGACCGTCGTGGGGTGGGGAGCCGCGTTCTGCGCAGGCGTCGTCGTTGTAGCCGTGCTGTGGGCGGGCCAGCCGTGGGACGACGCAATGGGCGAGTTCGTTGATCAGGTCGGAGTTCCAGCCGGTATGTCGTCGGGTCGCGGCACAGACAGGGTGGGGCGTCCGGTGGTGTGGTTTGCGCCCCTCGATCCGAGTGCCGAGCCGCCCGCCAGCCTGCTCGCGGCGGGGATCGTCCCCTCTCACTTTCACCTGACAGCGGACACCAGGGACGATTTCAGCGATGTGTCGGCAGATGTGGTCGCCTGCACGCGGTCGTCGACCGGGAAGACGGTGAAGGAGGCTGCGGACCAGGGACTCTTCGTGAACTACAACTGCTCCGGTCTCGAGGGTGGTGCGTTCGTGGATGACTGGCCGCTCAGTGGCGACCCGAGCGGCAGACATGCGGTCGCCAGCTACCACACGAGCTTTCGATCAGGGCGCTGCGACGTGTTCGCCCTCATCGGTGATCCACGGTGGGCGGTGAGCGGTGTTCCAGGAAGCTTGGCGGAGGTGGAGGAGTTGCATGACGTCGTTCCGTGGGTGATCACCGTCGGATTGGAGCGCGCCGACCCCGAGGTGAGCTGCTGAGATCTAAGTGCTCAGAAGTCGCCGCCCCTCCTCAGGCGACGGTGATCTTGTGTGAGTGTTCGGGGGCGCGGCGAAGGACCCACTGGGTGGGTCGTTCGTCGGGGTTCGGTTCGATCGGCCGGGGGTCGGCGTCGATCGTCGTGTCGTTCATGTGCCGGGTGGTGCGCCGGATCTGATGGTGCCGTGGCGTTGGCACCACAGGCTGATACCCGACGGAGTGGTGATCCACGACCATCCGTCGTCGCCGATCTGGAGGTTCCATCCTTTGCGGTGGATGACACCGTGGTGGTGCCGGCACAGGAACACCATGTGCTTGATATCGGTCGTGCCGAGGTCTCGCCACCATTGGGCGATGTGGTGGGCGTCGCACCAGTCGGGGCGGAGCCCGCAGCCGGGGAACACACACCCACCATCGCGGGCCTCGAGCGCTTTGCGTTGCTCGTCGCTGGCGTTACGGAGCTCCCGGCCCATGTCGAGCGGGAGGCCGAGGCTGTTGAGGATGATGGTCCACACGGCCATGTCGCAGGCGAGGGCGGTGGCGGACCCTCGGATGAGGGGTTTGCCGTTGATGTGGACGATGTCGGGGTCCTCGGCGTGGAGTACCAGGGTCGCTTCGACCTTCGGCTTCTTCACCGCGGTGCCGTCTGCTTTGACCATCAGGCCGCGGCGGACTGCTTCGGCGAGCGCCATCGCCAGCAGTGTTGCTCGGGAGGGGACGGAGATTTCGCCGTTGGTGCGTTCGGAGTCGTCGCGGTACTGGCGCCACAGTTCGTCGGCGATCTGCTCGACCGCGGCCTTCGTGGTGGCGGCAAGGTCACCGACCAGAACGCCGGAGAGTTTCATGCCGTCGCGACCGCCCTTCAATCGGAGCCGGTTGTTGTTCGGATCCTCTGACGGCTCGGGGCCGTCCTGATCCAACAGTTCGGCAACGATCGCGACGCGTTGGGCCCAGTCGCCGAACGTCATCGACGCTGACTCGGCGATCAGTGACGCTTCCATTTCCCGGAACTCGGTAGCGATCCGATCGTTGATGGCGTTCGCCATCACCTTCGCCCGATCCGCGCACAGGCGGCCGTCGCGCACGGCCCGATCCGTCTCTGGCAGATCGAGACGCAACGCCACCGCCAACCGCACCCGCGCTTTCGCAGTGACCGGGGCGATACCGGTCTCGTGGGCCAACCAGTTCGCAGTGCGATGACCCGAGACCACGTCGGTGGTGCCGCGGGCGTCGAGTTCACCCAGCAGCGCACCCTGGGCGGCTTGGAGGGACTGGACCGCGGTCTCGATCGCTTTGACGCCGGCCAACAGATCGTCGTCGGCGTAGAGGTGCTCGTCGAGGCCGGCGATCTTCGCCGTCATCTCGGTCAGCACTGTCACGTCGAACATGTGTTCGAGTGTATCGGAAGGGTCTGACAGTCAACTGCAGGACAGGGCGTTTGGTGTCGATCGGGTGCAATCACCCAGGGGGTGGAGCGCCGAGCAGACCGCGCACGTAACCGGCCTGGCCGAGGTGTTCCAGGCTGTCGGCGACGATGCTGACGAGGCGCACCCCGACGGTCACCGGCGGGTCGAAGGACGGGTCGATGACCCGATCCAGATCAGCGTCCTCACTCGACCGGAGCCACTCGATCGTTCGACCGGTGACGGCGTCGTGATACTCGAGCAGGACCGACAGGTCGTCGATCAACACGGCGGCCGCCTGGGCCTCGGTGTGGGCGTAGCCGGTGTCGTTCTCGTCGGGGTCGAAGCCGAGTCGACGGGCGAAGTCCTCTGCGACCCACAGCTGCGGTTCGCCGATCAGCGGAGCGACCTGGGCGTCCTGCACCCGGGCCGTGTGCCAGAGCAGCCAGCCGATGGAGTTGGATCCCTTCGCCGGCTGGCGTTGTGTGACCGCGATGTCGAGGTCGCCGTGCTGGTGCATGAGCTCGCGGATCCGCTCGACGGCGTCCACGAGGAGGTCGGTCGCGTCCATGGCTACTGCCTACCCCGTGGCCGGCAGCTCGCCTCGGGTCACGGCCGAAATCCCTCCGACGAGGGGGCTGCGGAGCGGGTCTGTCGGGGAATCAGGAATCATCATGGATGACGCACCTGCACTTCCCGCCCCCCGAGGACCGATGTCGCAGCACCTCTTCGAGTACCTGCGGCTCGGCTGCGACGTTCTGCCGTCACTCGCCGATCTGCCGTGGTGCGAGGACCCCCTCGGCGATGACGACCTGCAGCTCACGCTGTACTGCTGCTACGAGCTGCACTACCGCGGGTTCTCCGACGTCTCCGATGACGTCGAGTGGGACCCGGAGGTGTTGCGGTTCCGGCGTGAGCTCGAGGGTCGTTTCGAGGACGCGCTCCGGAACTGCATCCAGCCGAGCCCACGTGCGGCGCTCACCCCCGCCGACGAGCTGGCCGCGATCATCGACACCGGCGCGGGCCAGCCGTCGCCGTCGCGGTTCATGGCGGAGGAGGGCACGATCGAGCAGATGCGCGAGTTCGCGATCCATCGCTCGATGTACCAGCTGAAGGAAGCCGACGCCCACACCTGGGGCATCCCTCGTTACGCCGGCCCCTCGCGCTCGGCGATGATCGAGATCCAGATGGACGAGTACGGCAACGGTCGTCCCGGCGAGGCCCACGCGGAGCTGTTCGCCGACACGATGCGGGCGCTCGGCCTCGACGACAGCTACGGCGCCTACCTCGAACGGGTCGGCGCGCCGACGCTCGCCACCATGAACCTGGTGTCGTGGCTCGGGTTGCACCGGCGACTCCTGCCGGCACTGCTCGGGCACCTGGCCGTGTTCGAGATGACGTCGGTGGTCCCGATGGGTCGGTACGCCGCGGCGTGTGATCGCCTCGGCCTGGGACCCGAAGCGCGACGCTTCTACGACGTGCACGTCGAGGCCGACGCCCACCACGGCCCGCTGGCGGCAACGCACCTCGTGGGCGACTACGTGAGTGAGCATCCCGAGTCCCGCCAACTCGTCATGTGGGGTGCGTGGGCCGTGATGGAGGTCGAGCGGCGCCTCGCCGCTCACCTGATGGCGTGCTGGGAGCGTGGGGCGTCGTCCCTGCGGGCGGAGGTCGAGCCCACGGGGCACCCCCATCTCGCCGCAGCATGAACGGCTGACCGGCCCGAAGGCGGCGAGGTCGGGTCAGTCCGATCCCGGCCCCGGGTAGTTGGCGCCGCTGAGCAATGCCGCCAGGTGTGCCGCGTTCGACGCTGCGAGCTTCGTCGCCGAGTCGGTCTTGGCACTGCCCTCGGGCAGGTCCTGGTAGTCGGTCGTGTGCATTGCCTCGCCGACCCAGTAGGTCATGCCATTGGCCGGGATCGTGAAGCCGACGTCGTCGAGGCCTTGGAACAGCTCCGCTGCGACGTGGTGTGCACCGTCCTCGTTGCCGACCACGGCAACGATCGCGACCTTCCCGAAGGCGGGCATGCGTCCCTGGTCGTCGGTCTCACCGAGGAACGCGTCGAGCCGTTCGAGTACGCGCTGCGCGTTGCTGCAGGCGTGGCCCATCCAGATCGGGGTGCCGAGGACGAAGATGTCGGCATCGAGGATCCGGGTGCGGATGTCGGGCCATTCGTCGTCGCCGCCCTCGTCGGAACTGACACCCGGCGAGATCGTGAAGTCGGCCAGTCGTACCGAACCCTGGCTCGTGACGCCGTGCGTCGACAGTTCGAGGAGCACCTCTTCGAGCAGCTTGCCGGTGCTCGATGCACCGGCGCTGCTCGGGGTGAGCGTGCAGTTCAGGGCGAACGCCGTGAGGCCTGCCACGTCAGCCGCGCTTGGCGGCGGACGCGGTGCGCTTCGCCCCGGAGCGTGCCGTGCTCGAGGTCCGCTTGGCCGCGGTGGTGGCGGTACGGGCCGTGCTCGTGGCCGTCGCCTTGGCCGCCGACCGTGTCGCCTTGGCTCCCTTGCGGGCCGTCGTCGTCGTCCGGTCGGCACTGTTGCGGGCCGTCGTTGCCGTGCGCTTGGCGCCGGTCTTCGCCGTCTTCACGGTGCGTTCCGCGCCGGTCTTCGCTGCCTTGACCGTGCGCTCGGCGCTGCTCTGGGCGGCCTTGGCGGCGTCGATGGCCGAGTCGGTGAGGTCAGCAACTTCGTTGCGAACCTTCTTCGCCTGCTTGCGGGCGACGGTCGAGCCTGTCGGTGACGTCGACGGGCGCTTGCGGCGCAGGACCAGCGCGATGAGGTCCTGTAGCGCCGTCACGGTCCCCTGGGCGACGCCGCTGATGGTGTCGGTGACGTGGTCGACGACGCCGGCGGCAGCGCCGGTGACCAGGTTGCCCGGAGGGGTGTCGGGCGAGGTGGGGTGCGGGTGGGTCGGAGCGACCTCCTTGAACTTCGCCATGGTGTCGCCGAGATCGCCGAGCGCGTTCCGCCCGAGCTCGTCGCGCACCTTCGGGAAGAACTCGCTCTCCTCCTCCTCGACGTGGTGGCGAACGTTCTCGATGAGCACGGTGACCTTGGCGTCGAAGCGTTCGTCGGTCGGGTCCATCCGCTCGAGCTCGCTCAGCACCCACTTGACGATGTGATGCTCCTCGAGGCTCTCGAGGGCGATGTCGTCGGTGTCGGGCACGGTGGCCCGGGCGACCGGGTAGAAGAGCTGCTCCTCGATCGCGGCGTGGCGGGAGAGCTCTTCGATGATGCGGTCCACGAGGGCGCGCTTCTCGACGAAGGCGCGGTCGCCAGCCTGCTCGTAGCGCTTGAAGAGTCGTTCCAACGACCGGTGGTCGTCCTTGAGAAGGGTGATTGCGTCCATACTTCCGCGCTACCCGTCGGCTTCGACGCCCAAACGATCGCGAGCGAAGACCCCCCGTTTGGGGCGTGGGTCGATCGGGAAGCATCCGCCATG
>CALMLJ010000192.1 GCA_937868025.1 uncultured Acidimicrobiaceae bacterium | reverse complement strand
CGGGTCGTGGTCCCGATCGAGCAGCTGGTCGACCAGACCGACAGCGTCGATCTCGGCCGGTTCGACACCGAGATCGTGGTGTCGGGGCCACACGAGATCGAACAGCTCGCGACCCGCGTCGACGACATGCGCCGCCGACTGGTCGCCGAACTCGCAGCGGCGGAGATCGCCAGCTCGGAGCTCGCCCACCAGAGCCAATCGCTCGAACGGTCCAACCGCGACCTCGAGCAGTTCGCCTACGTGGCGTCGCACGACCTGCAGGAACCGCTTCGCAAGGTGGCGTCGTTCTGCCAGCTCCTCGAGCAGCGCTACGCCGACGAGCTCGACGACAAGGGCCGGTTGTACATCGAGTACGCCGTCGACGGCGCCAAGCGAATGCAGGCGCTCATCAGCGACCTCCTCAACTTCTCCCGGGTCGGGCGCACGACCGACACGTTCGTGGAGTGCGACCTCGCCGCGATCGCCGACACGGTGGCCGAGAGCTACTCAGCGCCCATCATCGCGACGGAGGCGGAGTTCCGCCACGAGCACCTCCCGGTCGTCCCCGGCGACCCGTCGCTCCTGGCCGCCCTCCTCCAGAACCTGTTGGCGAACGCCCTCAAGTACCGCCGGACCGATGTCGCTCCTCGGATCCACCTGACCGCCGAACCCACCGACGACCGGTGGACGTTCACCTTCACCGACAACGGCATCGGGATCGACGAGACGTTCCGCGAGCGGGTGTTCGTGATCTTCCAGCGGTTGCACAGCCGTGACGCGTTCGAGGGCACCGGAATCGGCCTGGCGCTCTGCAAGAAGATCGTCGAGTTCCACGGCGGCGAGATCTGGATCGACGCTCCTCCCCGCAATGGGGGAACTTCGGTCAGATGGACGCTGCCGAGCTCGCCCGCCGAACCATCGGGGTACATTGACGAACGCGACCTCGCCGGAGCGACCGTCCCCTCCGACGGTCCCGGCGCGTCGGCGAGCGAGGACCTTCCATGACCAAGATCGACGGGCTCGGACCCGACGCACTCACTGCCGCGATCGAGCCGATCCGGCTGCTCCTGGTCGAGGACGATCCCGGTGATGTCCTCATCACCCGAGAGGCCCTCGAGCAGAGCAAGTTGATCCACCACCTCGACGTCGTCGAGAACGGTGAGGAGGCGATGGCGTACCTCCGCCACGAGGGCCGGTTCTCCGACGCGACCGCGCCGCACCTCGTGCTGCTCGACCTCAACCTCCCCCGCAAGGACGGCAAGGAGGTGCTGGCCGAGGTCAAGGGCGACCCGAACCTCAGCCACATCCCCGTGATCGTGCTCACCACGTCAGAGGCCGAGATCGACGTGATCGACACCTACCAGCTGCACGCGAACGCGTTCATCACCAAGCCGGTCGACTTCGAGCGCTTCCACGACGTGATCCGCCGCATCGACGACTTCTTCCTCACCGTCGTGCGACTTCCCAACCGCTCCGCCGGCTGACCGCCCGCCGCGACGACTGGTCGCTCACGCCCGCGAGGGCCGGCGGTCAGGGCTCGGTCGTCGGCAGGTGGTCGACCAGCCCGGTGACCTCGAGCAGCCGGACGACTGCGCCCGATGCCCGGGCGAGCACGAGCGAACCGCCGGAATCCTTCGCCTCGTTGGCGGCCCGCACGAGCGTCCGCAGACCCGACGAGTCCATGAAGGTGACGTCGAGGAGGTTGACGACCACCGTCGGCGACTCCGTCGCGACCAGCGGATCGAGCACGGCGGCGAGTTCGGGCGCCGTCGCAGCGTCGAGTTCGCCGGCGATGGTCACGCGCCAAGCCCGGTCACCGGTCTGCTCGGCGCGGGCGCCGAGGCCCTCGACGTCCGTGCTGCTGGGTTCCATGCCCGTACCTGCCTCGTTGGTCGACGAACCGGCCCAGTACCCCGTCGTCGGCTCGTCCAGACGGTAGGTTCGACACATGGCCACCGACCTCGACCTCCGCGAACGCCACGAGCTGTGCGACCTGATGCTGGAGCTGGGTCCGGACGTGCCGACGCTCTGTGGCGAATGGACCGCGTTCGATCTGGCGGCACACCTCGCCATCCGCGAGCGCAACCCGCTCTCGGCGCCCGGCATCCTGGTGGGCGGCCCGTTCGAGGCGTTCACCCGGAAGTTGATGGACAAGGAGCAGCGCCGGGGATTCGAAGCGGTCGTCGCCCGGGTCCGGACGCCGCCGAAGGGCCCGTTGTCGGTGCCGGCGATCCGGGCGGCGATGAGCCTCGTCGAGTACACGGTGCACCACGAGGACGTCCGACGCCCCCAGGGGCTCGCGCCCCGCACCGACCGCGACGACCTGCAGACCGAGGTGTGGGGCAAGGTGCGGCAGCTGTCAGGGCTGATCCTGCGCAAGGCGCGCATCGGCGACGTGGCGCTGCAACTCGAGGCGACGGGTGCCGTCGACGGTTCGCACCGCGCCGGCAAGGGTGACCGGGTCGTCACCGTGACCGGACCGCCGGCCGAGCTGTTGTTGTTCCTCTACGGTCGCCAGGCGATCGCCGAGGTCGAGGTCACCGGCACCGACGTCGCCGCGGTCGAAACGGCACGCACGGCCGCCTTCGGCATCTAACGAAGATCCGGGAACACCGAGCCGACCTTCTGCCACACGTAGTCGCCGTAGGTGCCGTCGAACAGGTGGGGATCGGCGCCGTCCCACCGGGCAACCCCCGTCGGCGTGTCCTCGATGAGCCGCTCGACCCGGGCGTCCCAACCCGGGTCGAAGAAGAACGGCATCGACACCCGGTAGCGCGACGACGTGTTCTGCACCCGGTGCGGCGTCGAGCGGTAGACCCCGCCCGTGGCCTTCTCCAACATGTCGCCGATGTTGCAGACGAACGAGCCCGGCAACGGCGGCACGTCGGTCCACGTGTCGCCGTCGCGGACCTGCAACCCACCGCTCTCGTCCTGATGGAGGATCGTGAGCAGCCCATAGTCGGTGTGCTCGCCCACTCCCCACCCCTCGGTGCCGGCCGGGTACCCGAAGATCCGGAACAGGACGAGCGGATCGGCGACGAGCGAGCTGAGTCGGCCGTCTGCGCCGAACCCGCGGTCGAGCAGGGCGACGAGCCGGTGGCCGAGGGCCGTCAACTCGTCGAGGTAGCGCAGGACGAGCCCTCGCAGCTCGGCCGGTTCGGCGGGAAAGAGGTTCGGCCCGTGCATCGGGCGATGGTCACCGGCCGGCAGTTCGGCACCGAAGTAGAGGCCTTCCTTCTGGTCGGGGCGACCCGACGTGAGCTCGCCCCCCAACGGGAACCAGCCGCGCCACGCCCGCCCACCGTGGCGCATCGCGATCGGCTCCTTCTCGGCATCGGGGCGGGCGAAGAACTCCCGGGCGCACGCGTCGAGATCGGCGACGAGGTCGAGGGGGACTCCGTGCCCGGTCACGACGAAGAAGCCACGCGACCTGCAGGCCTCGTCGATGGCGGTCGCTGCGTCGTCACCCATCCGGAGATCGATGACCGGGAGTTCGTTCATGGGAGTACCTGTGCCAATCGCCGGAGTGCGGAGGGTGTGCGAGTGCCCCACCAGAACAGGTCCTTGCCGTCGACGAGCAGTGCCGGGCACCCGAGCTCGGCCTCCAGCTCACGGCAGTGGCGCTCGTCGAACGCGTAGGGCTCGGTCGGGACGAGGGCGGCGTCGGGGGCCGATCCACGGACATCGTCGAGTTCGATGGTGGGATACCGCTGCGTGGCGTCGCCGAACACGGTCGTCCAGCCGACGCGGGCGAGGAGCGACGCGCCGTAGGTGTCGGCGTTGATCGTCATCCACGGCCGCCGCCAGATCGGAACGAAGGCGCGACGGGAGGCGCCGGTGCCGGCGCCTGGCGCCGGATCGGCGGCATCGAGGGGGTCGGCGGCGTCGAGCGGGTCGGCCCCGACCGCAGCGGCCAGCGCGGCGAGCGCCGGGGCCACGTCGTCGACGGAGCGGACGGCGGTGACGTGCACCGGGACGCCGGCGGCCACGAGCGCGTCGGCGTCGGGGCGACGGTTCTCCTCCTCGTCGAGCACCACGACGTCGGGGGCGAGTCGAATGATCGCGTCGAGATCGGGGTTCTTGGTGCCGCCGACGGTCGGGTACCCCGGCTGCTCGCAGTACCGAGTGACCGCCACCGGCTCGACACCCCACGCCAGCAGGGTTTCGGTGACCGACGGGACGAGGCTGACGACGCGCATCAGCGCCATCCTGCCAGCCCGGCCGCTACGCCGCGACCAGGGACGGCGGACCCTCGACCTGGCCGGCCCGGGCCAGGGCGTTCCACAGATCACGGCGAACGGACTGTGCCGCGTCGGCCGCGACCTCGTTGACGATGAGGAGCGCCTCGATGAGGTCGGTCTGCACGGCGGCGAACGGACGGCCCGCCACGCGAACGGCGACGGTGACCTCGCCACCGGGCCGGCGACGCAGGGTGCGGTCGACCTCGGGGCGTTGCGGCGGGCTGCGGAAGGCAGGGACGTTCAGCCCTCGACGCCGCGCGGCGTCGGAGAGCACCCGCACGGATTCGGAGAAACGGAGCGTCTGGGACTGCATGGACACATCATCGCCGCGACCCATGACACTGAGATCTGGTGCGCTCCTGTGAGGCACTCTCAGGAAATGAGCCGAACGTCACGTGTGATCCGCCGATCCACCAGGTAGTGTGTCCCCAGCGCCTCACGGTGCTGCAGTGACAATTGAACGAAGGGGAGTACCCCGCAAGTCCGGCATCGTCATCACGGCGTCGACCCAGTCCCACCAAGGACCGTCGACCCCGGTGCCGGACACCACTCCAGACGCGACGGCACCCGAAACGGGTGCCCAACGGTGAGGACTGGTGGGGAAGACCTTCGGCTCGTTTTTCTCGACGACCCGAAGGAGCATCCTGTGATCAACCGTTCGTCACGACCCATCGCCACCCTGTTCGGAATTCCGCTGCACCTTCACTGGTCAGCCGTGCTCACTGCCCTCCTCGTCGCAGTGAGCGCGCCGGCAGCGGTGGGGATCTCGGGTGGAGGGCTCGGCGCGTCGCTCCTGATCGGCGCACTCGCGGTGCTGATGTTCGGCGCGTCGCTCATCGCCCACGAGTATGCGCATGCCCTGATGGCCCGTCGGCGGGGCATCGGGGTGCGCAAGGTCCAGATGTGGGCACTCGGCGGTCTCGCCGAACTCGAGTCGGAGCCCCGCCGGTGGAACGACGAGTTCGCCGTCTCGGTGGTCGGCCCGCTCATGAGCCTCGCCATCGGGGCCGTGTCGGTCGGCGCCGCCGTCGGGCTCGGGTTCGCCGGCGCCGACGTCCTCGCCACGCTCCTCGCCTGGGCCGCCGTGGTCAACATCGGTCTCGGCGTCTTCAACCTGCTCCCGGGCTTCCCCCTCGACGGCGGCCGCGTGCTGCACTCGCTGATCTGGTGGCGGACCGGCAAGCGGCACCGCGCCACGGCGATCACCGCCGGCTCCGGCCGGGTGATCGGCGCCGGCCTGATCGCCTTCGGCGTGTGGTCGTTCGTCAACGGCAACGGCGGCCTCCTCACGGCCTTCGTCGGCTGGTTCATCCTGAGCGCGGCACAACAGGCCCGGCTCCAGGCGCAGGAGGCACAGCGCCTCGGCGGCATCCGGGCCGGCGACGTCGCTCGCCCCCTTCCTCCAGCGGTGCACGGCGACCTCACGGTCGACGACTTCGTGCGCTACTGGCTCCTTGCCAACCCCACGACCTCTGAGGTGATCCTCGTGACCGATTCCGATCAGCGGGCCACCGGCCTCGTCCCCATGGCGGCCATCGCTGCGCTGGCTCCGTTGCACGCGCCGGGCATGCGGCTCGCCGAGCTGGCGATCCCCGCCACCGCCCTCGGCGTGGTCGGCCCCTCGACCGACCTGGGTGACGCGTTCGCCTCGTCGCCGAGCGGGTTCATCCTCGTGTCGGAGCCCGAGCGCCTGCTCGGATACATCACCCCGATCGATCTGCGGTCCAGCGGTTTCAGGGCTCCCACTCCCGCCGGGTCGGGGGTGCTCTGATGTCCACACCGATGACCACTCCCACGACCTCCGACGAGCCGACCCCCGAACCTCACGCCAACCGTCCCGACGCACCACCCGGAACGGCGTGGTGGACGTCGACGCCGACCGACGTCATCGATCGTCTCGGCGCCGACGCCCGGTCCGGGCTGACCGCCGCCGAGGCCGCCGAACGACTCGCGACCTACGGCCCGAACCGCCTCGCGAGCCCGCCGGCCACGCCCCTGTGGCGCCGGTTCGTCGACCAGTTCCGCTCCGTGCTCGTCGGGCTGTTGGCGCTGGGAGCGCTCGCTGCCGCTCTCGTCGGCGACCTCAAGGACGCGATCGTCATCGCCTCGGTGCTCGTCATCAACGCCATTCTCGGCGTGGTCCAGGAGGCACGGGCCGAACGCTCGCTCGACGCGCTGCGCGCCATGCTCAGCGCCACGGCCCGGGTGCGACGGGGTGGCCAGACCCTCGACGTCGACGCCGCCGACCTCGTCCCCGGTGACATCGTCCTCCTCGAGGCCGGCGACCGCATCCCCGCCGACGCCCGCATCCTGGTCTGCATCGACGGCGAGGCCGACGAGTCGTCGCTGACCGGCGAATCGCTGGCGGTCGACAAGACCGAGGTCGCCGTCGACCGGGCCGACGCCCCGCTCGGCGATCGCTCGTGCATGGTCTGGATGAACACGACCGTGACCCGCGGCCGCATCGAGGCCATCGTCGTCGCCACCGCGATGGAGACCGAGATGGGCCGCATCGCCGACCTGCTCACCACCGCCGAGAACACCGAAACCCCGCTCGCCCGCCAGCTCGACGGCCTCGGCAAACGCCTCGCCGGCGTGGCCGGCGTCGCGATGGTCACCTACCTCGGCGTGGGCCTCGCCCGCGGTGAGGCGATCAGCGACATCATCGGTTCTGCCATCGGCCTCGCCGTCGCCGCCGTGCCCGAAGGTCTCCCGGCCGTCGTCACGGTGACGCTCGCACTCGGTGTGCATCAGGTCGCGAAACACGGGGCGATCGTCAAGAACCTCTCGAGCGTCGAGACGCTCGGATCGACGTCGGTGATCTGCTCCGACAAGACCGGCACCCTCACCATGAACCGCATGTCGGCGGTCGAGGTGCAGTTGGCCGGCGACCGCATCGAGGTCGCCACCTCTGCGGACGGCACGGCATCGGGCGACGGGCTCGACGCCGCCGACCGCCTCCTCGAGGTCGCGACGCTCGCGTCGGACGCCGTCGTGACCATCGGCGACGGCGCCGACGGCTCCGAGGTCGGAGATCCCACCGAGATCGGCGTGGTGCGCCTGGCGGCACAGCGCGGCGTCGACGTTCCCGCACTCCGGGACCGTCGGCGCCGCCTCGCCGAGGTGCCGTTCGACTCCGGCCGCAAGTTCATGGCCACCGTCGTCCCGACCGACGACCCCGACCGGGTCCAGATCGCCGTGAAGGGCGCCGTCGACCGGCTCGCCGAGCGCTGCACCACGATCGCCACTCCGGCGGGAACGGTCGCCTTCGACGACGAGTGGCGCAGCCGGGTCGACGCCGGTGTCGACGGTGCCGCCCGCCAGGGCCGCCGAGTGCTGGCGATCTGCACCACGACGGTGAACCGCACCGCGATCGAGGGCGCCGACCAGGCCGCTCTTGTCGAGCTCGTCAACGATCTCGAACTCGTTGGGCTCATCGGTCTGGCCGACCCGCCCCGGGCCGAGGCCGGCGAGGCCATCGCCCTCGCCCACGGCGCCGGCATCGCCGTGAAGATGATCACCGGCGACCACCCGACGACCGCCACCGCGATCGCCGGCGAGCTGGGTATCCGCGGCGAGACCGTCACCGGCGCCACGCTCGACGAGTGGAGCGACGACCAGCTGACCGATCGGGTCGAGGACATCGGCGTGTTCGCCCGGGTGTCGCCCGAGCACAAGCTGCGCATCGTGAAGTCGCTGCAGGGCCGCGGCCACGTGACGGCCATGACCGGCGACGGCGTCAACGACGCACCGTCGCTCAAGCAGGCCGACGTCGGCGTGGCCATGGGCATCACCGGCACCGAGGTGTCGAAGGAAGCGGCCGACGTCGTCCTCGCCGACGACCAGCTGGGCAGCATCGTGTCCGCCGTCGGACAGGGCCGAGCCATCTACGACAACATCGTGACCTTCGTCCGGTTCCAGGTCGCCACCAACGTCGGCGCCATCATCACGCTCGTCGGCTCCCAGCTCATCGGGCTGCCGAAGCCGTTCGCAGCGATCCAGCTGCTGTGGATCAACATCATCATGGACGGTCCGCCGGCCATGGCCCTCGGGACCGACGTCCCGAAGCCCGGCGTGATGTCACGCCTGCCACGGGCGCGCGACGCCGTCATCCTCAACCGCCACCGGATCTCGGTGCTGTTGATGCACGGCGCCATCATGGCGGCCCTCACGCTCGGCATCCTCGCCTGGGCCAAGGACGAGTACGGCGAGTCCACCGGTGCGACCATGGCCTTCACGGCCTTCGTCCTGTTGCAGATCGTCAACGCCCTCAACGTCCGGTCCGAGGGCACGATCTTCAGCCCGACGACGTTCACCAACCGCTGGTTGTGGGCGGCGCTCGGCACCGTGACCGTCCTGCAGATCCTCGTGGTCGAGGTCGCCCCCATGCGCAACCTCTTCGAGACCCACGACCTCAACCTCACCCAGTGGGGCATCTGCGTCGCCGCAGCGCTGTCGCTCGGGGTGTTCGACGAGATCCGCCGGGCGATCTACAAGGCCAAGGTCGACACCGCCCCCGTCGAGCCCGCCCGCTCACTCACCTGAGCGACAACCGTGACCCGGTCAACCGTGACCGGTCAACCGCAAGCCAGATCGGGGCGAGGTCGACGAAGTCGGGCCTCGCCCCCATCAGGACAGGTTCGTTGGTCGGCGAAGCCGACGGCGCGTGGGAGTCACCGACGTAAGTCAGCACGCGTCAATCGATACTGCTCATCACGTGCTTGATGCGGGTGTAGTCGTCGATGGCGTAGCCCGAGAGGTCCTTGCCGTAGCCCGACATCTTGAATCCGCCGTGGGGCATCTCGGCCACGAGGGGGATGTGGGTGTTGATCCACACGCAGCCGAAGTCGAGGCGGCGGGACATGCGCATCGCCCGCCCGTGGTTCTGGGTGAAGACGGAGCTGGCGAGACCGTACGGCGTGCCGTTCGCCCAGCGCACCGCTTCGTCCTCGTCGGTGAAGCGCTGCACGGTGATGACCGGGCCGAAGATCTCGTCCTGCACCATCTCGTCGTCCTGGCGGAGACCCGAGACGACGGTGGGGTTGAAGAAGTAGCCGCGGTCGCCGAAGCGGTCGCCGCCGGTCTGCACCGTGGCGTGATCGGGGACCCGGTCGAAGAAGCCGGACACCCGGTTGAACTGGTTGACGTTGTTGAGCGGGCCGTAGAGGACGTCCTCGTCGTCGGGCTGGCCCGTGGCCGTGCCCCGCGCCTGCTCGGTGAGCGCCGCCACGAAGTCGTCGTAGATACCCGGGCCGGCGAGCACGCGGGTTGCCGCGGTGCAGTCCTGGCCGGCGTTGAAGTACCCGCCGATCGCGATGGCCTCGGCGGCCGCCTCGAGGTCGGCGTCGTCGAAGACCACGACCGGTGCCTTGCCGCCGAGCTCGAGATGACAGCGCTTCAGCGTCTGCGACGCCTGCTCGGCCACCTGCATGCCTGCACGAACCGAGCCCGTGATCGAGACCAGCTGGGGGATCTCGTGACCGACGAGCGCTCGACCGGTGTCACGGTCGCCACACACCACGTTCATGACTCCGGGCGGGAGGAACTCCGCCATCATCTCGGCCATCATCACCGTGGTCACCGGGGTGGTGTCGGACGGCTTGAGCACCACGGCGTTGCCGGCAGCGATGGCGGGCGCCCACTTCCACACCGCCATCATCATCGGGTAGTTCCACGGCGCGATCTGGGCGCACACGCCGATCGGCTCTCGACGGATGAACGACGTGTGACCGGCGAGGTACTCGCCCGCCGATCGACCCTCGAGGTTGCGGGCCGCACCGGCGAAGAACCGGATCTGGTCGATCATCGGAGGAAGTTCTTCGGACGCCGTGAGCCCGATCGGCTTGCCGGTGTTGCGCGACTCGGCGGCGATGAACTCGTCGGCCCGGGCTTCGAGCGCGTCGGCGATCTTCAGGAGGGCGAGCTGCCGTTCGCCCGGGGTCGAGTCCCGCCACACCTCGAAGCCGGCCTGCGCTGCGGTACAGGCGCGGTCGATGTCCTCGGCGCTCGAGCGAGGCGCCGTGGCGAACACGTCGCCGGTGCAGGGATCGATCAGGTCGGTCGTGGCGCCGTCTGCGGCCTCGACGAGCTCACCGTTGATGAAGTTGCGAATCACGTCGGTCATGGAGGTCGAGCCTTGCTCAGACCGTTGCGATTTGCAATGGTTCCTGCGAATTCACTACCTCGAAGACGCCTGGAATTGCGAATACCGTCGTAGTAGCCTGACGTTCCAACGGATTTCCTCGAAACCAGGTGCCTCCCATGACCGATAGCGCTCACCTCGACCGGATCAACGCCAACGCGGCGACCATCGCCGACGAGCAGATGGCCACGCTCTTGGCCAACACCACGGCCTCCAAGGCTCTCTACGAGCGGGCAGTCCGTTCGATGCCCGGAGGCGTCGCCTCGAGCTTCCAGCTCGGCGACCCCTACCCCATCTATCTCGAGAAGGGCGTCGGCGCCGAGGTGTGGGACGTCGACGGCACCGGCTATTACGACTTCCACAACGGGTTCGGATCGATCGCCGTCGGGCACTCCAACCCGATCGTCGCCGAAGCCGTCGCCGCTGCGGCCTACCGAGGCATGCACTTCGCCGTCACCGTCGAGAGCTGCGTCGAATTGGCCGAGGAGCTGTGCCGCCGCTTCAACGTCGACCAGGTGCGCTTCACCAACTCGGGAACCGAGTCGAACATGACCGCCATCCGGGTGGCTCGCGCCGCGACGGGCCGCGACGTCATCGCCAAGATCGAGGGCAGCTACCACGGTCACGTCGACCAGCTGATGTACAGCTGCACGCCCGGCGCCGAGTCGATGGGCGGCCGCGACATGCCGGCGAAGACCCCCAAGTCCAAGGGCATGCCCAAGGGACTCGAGGACTGGATCCGCATCGTGCCGTTCAACGACGCCGCGGCGTTCGAACGCCTGCTCGAGGCCGAGGGCGACAAGATCGCCGCACTCATCATGGAGCCGGTGATGATGAACGTCGGCATCGTGCTCCCCCAGCCCGGCTACCTCGAGAAGATCCGCGAGCTGTGCACCAAGTACGGCGTCGTCCTCATCTTCGACGAGGTCAAGTGCGGTGTGACGATCGCTGCTGGCGGCGCGCAGGAGCGCTTCGGGGTCAAGCCCGATCTCGCCAGCTGGGCCAAGTCGATCGGCGGCGGTGCCGTCATCGGTGCGTTCGGCGGTCGCGGCGACCTCATGGGCGAGATCAACAACGGTGCAGCCCACCAGGGCACCTTCAACGGGAACCCGCTGTCGGTTGCGGCGTCGCTCGCCACGCTCACCCAGGTCCTCACGCCCGAGGCCTACGTGCACTTCGACATGTTGGGCAAGCGACTCACCGACGGCATGAACGCAGCGATCGCGAAGTACGGCATCCCGGCGCACACGATCGACCTCGGGGCCAAGGGCTGCGTGTCCTACCGTTCCGAGCCGCTCACCAACTACCGCGACTTCCTCGACACCAACACCGGCCTCTACGACGCCTCCTACCCGTGGATGATCAACCGCGGTGTGTTCATGACGCCCGGCGACGAGGAACAGTGGACCATGTCGGTCATGCACACGACCGAACACGTCGACCGCTACGTCGACGCCTTCGTCGGTCTGTGCGAGGCCCTCGCCGCGTAGTCCGCGCCACCGGTCGGGCCTCGACCGGTGGTTCCTCGACGACTCGGGCCTTCGGGCCTCGACGACTCAGGCTTCGACCGAGTTCTTCGAGCGGCGTGTGCTCGAGATCACGATGATCGTGATCGCCACGAGCATGATGATCGCCGCCAGTACGTGCACCTGCGGCGGCAGCGCGATGCGCGCCGAGTCGAAGACCCGCCGGGGGAACGTGATGGTCGGGCCGGCCACGAACGACGTGATGATGTAGTCGTCGATCGACAACGCGACCGACAACAGGAACGCACCGGCCACACCGGGCATGATGCCGGGAAGCGTCACTCTCCAGAAGGTCCGGATCGGGGACGAACCCAGGTCCTGCGCCGCGTCCTCGAGCGACCAGTCCATGCCGCGCGTCCGGGCCTTCACCGTCAGCGCCACGAAGCTGAGGCAGAACATCGTGTGCGCGATCACGATCGTCCAGAAGCCGCGCTCGATGCCGAAATTGAAGAACAGCGTGAAGAGCGACGTGCCCATCACGATCTCGGGCGTGGTGAGCGGCAGGACGAGGAGGAGGTTGACCGCCGAACTGCCGTACATGCGGTACCGCCCGATCGCCAGCGCGATGAGACTGCCGAGCACGGTGGCCAGCACACACGCGACCACGGCCACCTTCACGCTGACGACGAGGGAGTCCGTGAACTGCTTCTGGGCAAAGGGGTGGAGCCAGTTGTCCCACGTGAAGCCCTCCCACGTGGTGTTGAACTTGGTGGTGGGCTTGTTGAACGTGAACACCACGATCGTGACGAGGGGCACGAACAGGTACACGAACACGCCGACCGACATGACCTTGTGGAGGATCGACCCGATGCTGCGACGTTTCATGGTTGCCTCCTCACACCAGGTCGTCGGTCCCGAGGAACCGGGCGTAGATCAACACTGCGGCGGTGATCACCAACATCAGCACCAGGCTGATGGCCGCGGCGGTCGGATAGTCGCCCGCCTGCAGGAACCGCCCCTGGATCACGCCGCCGATCACCGGCTTCTGGACATCGCCCAACAGGTGGGCGTTGATGAAGTCGCCGGATGCCGGGATGAAGGTGAGCAAGGTGCCGGCGAAGACTCCGGGCACCGACAGCGGGAAGATCACCCGCCGGAACGTGCTCCCGAACGGCGAGTACAGATCGTTCGCGGCGTCGAAGAGGTTCGTCGGGATCTTCTCGAGACTCACGTAGATGGGCAGCAACGCGAACGGCAGGAAGTTGTAGACGAGCCCGCCGATGACCGCGGACGACGTGTTCATGATCTTGCCGTCGGTGGTGATCTGCAGGAAGTCCAAGATGCCGGTGACATGTAGGGAGCGGGCGACGCCCAGTATCGGACCGTTGTCGGCGAAGAGCGACTGCCAGGCGATGGTGCGCAGGAGGAAGCTCGTGAAGAACGGCACCATGACCAGGCCCAGCATCAGGTTCTGCCAACGACCGGTCTTGAAGGCGATGAAGTACGCCAGCGGGTACGCCAGCAGGACGCAGATCACGGTCGCGATCGCAGCGTAGAGCAGCGCCCGCCAGAACTGGTCACCGAAGTCGGTGAACGCCTTCGAGAAGTTGCCCCACTGCCAGTCGAAGTCGACCTTGCTCGACCCCCGTTCCTGTCGGATCGACAAGGCGATCTTCGTGAGGGTCACGAGCGGCACCACGAAGAACAGATAGATGCAGAGCATCCCGGGGAACGACAGGAGGTAGGGCGCCCATTTGGCTTTCTTGAGGGTTCTGTCGTCGCCGTCGTTCGCCATGTGGTTCCTTCCTCGATCGTGGGAGCGGCTCAGGCGCCGGTCATGGTGGTGAAGCGGTCCGTGACCGACTCGTCGAGGGCCTCGGGCATGTCACCGAAGATGTACATGCGGGCCTTCTCCTCGTCACCCGGGAACAGGAGCGGGTTCTCGGCGAGGGCGGCGGCGTCACCACCCAACTTCTCGAGCTCCTCCCTCACCCCCTTGACCGGGGAGATGTACTGCACGTAGGAGGTGATCTTCGCGGCGTTGACCGGGTCGTACACGTAGTTCATGAACTCCGCCGCAGCGACACCGTTGGGAGCGCCGATCGGGATCACCATCGTGTCGAACCAGTTCATCGCACCCTCTTCGGGGAACACGAACTTCACGTCGGGGTTCGAGGCCTGCGCGATGTCGCCTGACCACGCGATGCACGCCGCGAAGTTGCCGTTCTGGATGTCCTGCAGGTAGTCGTTGCCGGTGAACCTGCGGATCTGGCCGTCGTTCTTGGCCTGCTCGATGCGATCGAGCGCCGCGTTGATGGTGTCCTCGGTGGGCTTGCGTGGATCGTTGCCCATCTCGAGCATCACCAGGCCGAGGGTGTCGCGCATCTCGGTGAAGAACCCGACCCGGCCCTTGAGGTCGGGGGCGAAGAGATCGGCGACACTCGTGAGTTCGCGCCCTGTCTCGGCGATGTTGTAGGCGATGCCCGTCACGCCGGCCTGCCACGGCAGGTTGAACTTGCTCCCCGGATCCCATTCGGTGTTCAGGTACTGCTCGTCGAGGTTGACGTAATTGGGGATCAGGTTGAACGGCAGCGGCGCGAGCCAGTCCTTGCTCTTGATGCGGGCGGCCATCCAGTAGGTGGGCATCGCGATGTCCCACGGCGTGGAGTTCCCGCCCTCGAGATAGGCGACGAACTCGGTGCCGTAGCTGGCGTTGTTGTCGTTCCAGGTCTCGGAGTAGTTCGTCTTGACGTTGAACTCCTTGGAGAACAGATCGATCGTGCCGGACTCGCCATCGGCCGTCGGGTCGATGTACTCGGTCCAGTTGATGATGTTGAGGTCGGTGTCGCCCTGCCCCAGCCCGCCTCCTGCGGCTCCACCGCTCGAGCTGGACGTCCCGCTCGAGCCGCCCTCGTTGCTGCCCACGTTGGACAGCCCGACGGCGCCGAGACCGGCGACGATCGCCACACCGCTCCCGATCAACAGCTTGCGGCGCCCTTCGTTGCGCAGCTTCTCGGGCGTGGCGGGCGGAGCGGCGTTCGGGTGGCCCTCGCCGCCCTCGACGTCGTCGTCGGCGTCGAGATCGCCGGCCATCGTGGCCTCGACCTCGTTGAAGTCGGTACCGGTGGCGCCCACGATGGCGGTGCGCCCCGGCATGACGAACGGAGCATCGGGCGACCACGTGAGCGTGACTTGGTTGCCGACCTTCGTGGCGGCCGTGGCGTGGTCGGGATCGATGGTGACCAGCACCTCGGTCTCGTCCTCGAGGTGGACGATGAGGAGCGTCTCGGAACCCTGGTAGATGACGTCGTCGATGCGACCCGTGACCGAGCGGCCCGCCACGGTGTCCACGGTGGGCGTGAGCCGCTCGGGACGCAGCATGACGGTGACGTCCTCACCGCTGCCGGTCGCCCCGGAGGGGAGCAACGGGACGTCGATGGTCGGGCCGACCGCCAACTGGACCTTGAGGGGGGCGCTGACCTTGCCCGGCAGGAGGTTGGCGGAACCGATGAAGCCGGCGACGAAGATCGTCTCGGGTCGGTCGTAGATCTCCGAAGGGGTGCCGATCTGCTCGACGCGACCACGGCTCATGACGGCGATGCGATCGCTCATCGTGAGCGCCTCACCTTGATCGTGGGTGACGAACACGAAGGTGATGCCGACGTCGCGCTGGATCCGCTTCAGCTCGATCTGCATCGCCTCGCGGAGCTTGAGGTCGAGCGCGGCGAGGGGCTCGTCGAGCAACAGTGCCGCCGGCAGGTTGACGAGCGCTCGGGCCAGGGCGACCCGCTGCTGCTGGCCGCCCGACAGCTGGTTGGGGCGCCGGTTCGCGAACTCGGTGAGCTTGACGACGTCGAGCATCTCCATCGACCGCGTGCGCGACTCGGTCGCCGGCACCTTCTTCGAGCGGAGGCCGAAGGCGACGTTGTCGACGATCGAGAGGTGCGGGAACAGCGCGTACTGCTGGAACACCGTGTTGACGTTGCGCTTGTGCGGCGGCACCGACGAGACGTCGACGCCTTCGAGCAGGACGGCACCGGCAGACGGCTGCTCGAAGCCGGCGATCATCTTGAGGAGGGTCGTCTTGCCACAACCGGAGGGGCCGAGCAGTGAGAAGAACTCGCCGGCCCTGATCGCGAAGTCTGCGTGTTCGACGGCGACGTACGAACCGAACTCCTTTCGGACGCTCTGCAGGACGACGGTTGGCTCGGCGGTTGTCTCGCTCATCGACACCCTTCCACGATGATCTTCTTGCCGCGTGGCCGGACCTGAGCGACGCGTGGCCGAAACATAGCGCCGCCATCGCGGGGATGCCTCGGATTCGTGTTCCATTTTCCGGGACGAGATGAGATGTTCACAGAGGTTTCTCGCAGCAAAGGCGACATCTAGGCTCGAATTGCCTATGACATCGCTCTGGAACGCGACGATTCCCGACCTCGATCACCCGCGGCCCGCGCTCAGTCTTCACACGGGCGACGCCGACGCGTGGGACGTCGTGATCGTGGGCGGCGGCTTCACGGGACTGTGGACAGCCCGGTCGCTGGCGGAGCTCGACCCCGGCCTGCGCATCCTCGTCGTCGAGGCCGAACGGTGCGGGTTCGGCGCGTCGGGGCGCAACGGCGGCTGGTGCTCGGCGTTGTTCCCCACGGCCTACGACACGCTCGCCGACCGGCACGGTGCGGCGGCGGCCGACGCACAGCGCCAGGCAATGCGCGCCGCGGTCGACGAGGTCGGTGCCGCTGCGGCCGCCGACGGCATCGACTGCCACTTCGCCAAGGGCGGGACGTTGACGTTGTCGACGAGCCCCGCCCAGACCGACCGGGTGCGGGCGCATGCCGAGCCCGACGACGTGTGGCTCGACGCCGATGCGGCGAGAGTTCGAGTGAACGCCACGGGTGTGCTCGGCGCGATGTACACCCCGCACTGCGCAGCACTCCACCCCGGCCGGCTGGCCGTCGGGCTCGCCGCTGCCGTCGAGCAACGCGGCGTCCGCATCGTCGAGAACACCCGGATCGGCGCGATCGCACCCGGACTCGTGACGTGCATCGATGGGCAGTCGATCCGCGCCGGTGCCGTCATCCGCGCGACCGAGGGGTACACACCGACGCTGCGGGGACACCGGCGAACGGTCGCACCGCTCTACTCGCTGATGATCGCGACCGAACCGCTGCCCGACGAGTCGTGGGCGTCGATCGGGCTCACCGAACGGGAGACCTTCACCGACGGCCGCCACATGATCATCTACGGCCAGCGAACCGCCGACGGTCGGTTCGCATTCGGGGGCCGGGGCGCGCCCTACCACTTCGGGTCGAGGACTCGTCCGGCGTTCGACCTCGACGACCGGGTCTTCGGGCTGCTCGAGGCGACGCTGCGCTCGATGTTCCCCCAGATCGGCAGCGCTGCGGTGACGCATCGATGGGGCGGACCGCTCGGCGTTCCGCGCGACTGGATGGCGTCGGTCGGGTTCGATCCGCACTCGCGGCTCGGCTGGGCCGGGGGCTACGTCGGCGACGGGGTCTCGACGACGAACCTCGCCGGGCGGACGCTCGCCGACCTCGTGCTCGGCCGCGAAACGCCGCTCACTGCACTGCCGTGGGTCGGGCATCGTTCACCACGCTGGGAACCCGAACCGGCCCGATGGCTCGGCATCAACGGCGGGCGCGCCCTCGCCGATGTCGCCGACCGTTCGGAGGGTCGCACCGGCCGCCCGGCCCGGTGGGCCGAACGGCTGATGGCGAAGCTCTCTGGAGGCTGACCCCGCTCGTTCTGTCCCGCGAAAGGTGCAGGCTGCACGCTTTCGCGGGACGAACCGGGCGGGGCGGGTCAGGCCTTGGGCTCGCAGATGACGAGCGGGATGTCGCGGTCGGTGCTCTCCTGGTACTTGTCGTAATCGGGCCACTCGGCGACGGCGAGCGGCCAGAGCTCGCGCTTCTCCTCGGGCGACGCCGTCCGGGCGACGAGCTCGTGACGCTCCGCCAGGTCGTTGATGACGACGTCAGGGTGCTCGGTGATGTTGAGGTACCACTGCGGATGCTGCGGGGCACCGCCCAGCGAGGCGATCACGATGTAGCCGTCGCCGTGCTTCACCTTCATGAGCGGCGTGCGGCGGAGCTTGCCGGTGCGGCGACCCGTCGTCGTGAGGATGATGCAGTGGCCGCCCATCCACTCGTACCCTTCGGCGCCGTCGGTCGCGAGATATCGCTCGACCTGCTCGGCGACCGGCTCCCACGGGCTCGGTTCGTAGTTCTCGTCGTTGGTGATGTCGGTCATCGGCGAAATCTACCGCCGCCCGGGAACGGGGGATGACGTCGATGTCGAGCTTCCCTTCGGCGCTGAACATCGCTACGTTCACGCAGTTCGAATTTCTCGAAATGGATTGAAATGACACAACATCGCCGTCTTGCCACCCTCGCTGCCCTTCTCCTCCTCGCCACCACCCTCGTTGCCTGCCAGAACGGCAAGGTCGGCGGGAGGTGCAAGGCCGGGACGGTCGCGCAGGACGCCACCCACGTGCTCGTGTGCAAGAAGGGCAAGTGGAGCCGCCTGATCTCCAAGGCCGACGGCATGCGCGAGCTCGCCCGCATCCAGGCCGAGGAAGCCGCCCGGGCCCAGCCGCCGGCAACGCAGCCGCCAGCGACCGAGCCGCCAGCGACTGAGCCGCCGGCCACCGCTCCCCCGGCGACCGTCCCACCCACCACCGCTCCGGTCGTGACCACGCCGCCGACCTCCGCTGCGCCCACCACGACGGCTGCTCCGACGACGACGGCCGCGCCCACCACGACGACGACGCCGTCGACCACCACCACAGCGCCGGGCACGACGACGACGTCCACCACGACCACCACGACCACCACGACCACCACACCCGCGACCACCTCGACCACCTCGACCACGAGCACGACCACCACGACGACCGTGCCGGCGCCCGGCTCCGATCTCGACGGATCGTTCGGGTCGAACGGTGTCGCGAGGGTGGACTTCCCGAAGCAGGCCCAGATGGTCGAGTCGGTGGCCACCACGTCGGGTGGAACGACGTTCCTGTTGACCGAGAACGGCGGCGCCAACTACTCGCGCACACTCCGACGCATCTCGGCCTCCGGCCAGGTCGACCCGTCGTTCGGCACCAACGGCAGCATCGTCCTCTCCCGTTGCTCCGGCTGCGAGATCGCTGTCGACGAGCTGAACCATCTGTACGTGTTCTCGCCCGGGCTCGACCCGATCGGTGTCCCGGCGATCTACGTCACCCGCTACAGCTCGGACGGGGTCGTCGACTCGTCGTACGGCACGGCCGGCCGTGCCTACTTCAACACGACCACGTTCCAGATGGTTTCGGTCGGCCGGCAGGGTAGCGTCGCCATCGTCGACGCGATCAACCCTCGGGTCGCCATGATCTCGGCGGACGGGAAGAACGTGAACGTGGTCGCCACGAACCACTGCAGCGTCGTGTATGGCGGAGCCTTCGACTCCGTCGGGAGATTCCTCTTCCTGTCCGGTCGTTGCACCCCGATCGCTCCCTCGGGATCGACGTACGTCCAGAGCGTGTTCCGCCTGACGGCAAGTGGCCTCGATTCGGCGTTCGACACCGACGGTGTCGCGAACGTTCCCGGCACGAATGGTTTGGCGAATCGACTGCTGGTCGACTCCGCCAACCGTCCCCTCGTGTTCTCCGACCGTTCCGTGCTGCGGATGACGACAGCGGGTTCGCCTGACGGGTCCTACCACAACGGGACGGCGGCGACGCTGCCCGAGACCGGGGGCCGGACCCAGGCCACGGCGGTGGCCATCAACACCAACGACGAGGTGTTCGGAATCGTCCACACCCCCAGCGGTCAGTACAACGAGGACTTCGCCATCTCCAAGTTGCTGGCGTCGGGCCAACCCGATCCGCAGTTCGGCATCGGCGGGGTCGTCGTGCCGTCGGTGTTCGCCGGTCCGCTCACGTCGACGTTCGGAATGGCCCCGTTCAACTCACCGATCCTGATGACCTCGGGGAGCGGCGTGCTGATCTCGTCGAGCGTGCAGGCCACTGATCCCTCGTTCGGACCGCTGATCGCCAACGGCTTCGCGCGCCTCGACGGACAGGGCGCGGCGGTGTCCGGATACGGTTCGAACTCAGTGCTCGCACTCCGCGACGCTCCGCTGATGCTCCCCGTCGGCGCGACCTGGCCGGGTCCGAACGGGTCGGTCTACGTCTCCTTCGAACGCGACCGTGGGGTCGGCGTCGTGCTCGCCCGCTTCGCTGCGTCCGGCGGCCTCGACACATCGTTCAGTGGTGACGGCCTCATCGTCGATCCGCTGGCGACGTCGGTGACCGTCGATCCGACCGGACGGCCGGCGTTCTTCAGGGTCACCGTCTCAGCCGGCACCCTGTCGTTCGGCATGCAGACCGGCCCGACCGCTCGCTCGGCGACTCGGTTCACGACGACGGGGTCACCGGACTCCACGTTCGGTGGTGGGACCGTGACCTGGCCCGAACTGACACTTCCGGCGGGAGCAACGTCTTACTGCGACGCGCTGCTGACTGCGACCAGCGACGGAGCGATCGTCGTGGCGTACGGGCCTGCCGGCGGGGTTGCCGAATGCTCGACAACGGGCCTCGACCGAATCTCTGCGACCGGGGTCCTCACCCAGGGTTGGGCGCCGGCCATGAGCGCACTCGCCGGCACCCGGGTGGTGAAGAGCACGGCTGCAGCTTCCAACGGGCGGACCGTGGTGCTCCTCGCGACACCGGGCGCGCAGGACTCACGGATGGTCCGACTGACGCCCGCCGGCGACATCGACTCCGGGTTCGGGAGCGCTGGTGTCATCAACATCGGCGACAGCGGCTATTCCCAGCTCGCCGTGCTGAACGACGACTCGGTGGTGGTCTCCGCGACCAGCGGATCGGCCAATTCGTTCAGCGCCGG
>CALMLJ010000191.1 GCA_937868025.1 uncultured Acidimicrobiaceae bacterium | reverse complement strand
CGGCGCGGGAGTCGGCACTGTTCGCCACCGGACCGTTCTTCGGCGCCGTGCTCGCAGTCCCGCTCCTCTCCGAGCGGCTTGGATGGCACGAAGGGATCGCCGCACTGTTGATGGCCGGGGGTGTGGCACTCATGGTGTTCGAGCACCACGTCCACTCCCACACCCATCAGCCCGTCGAGCACAACCACCGTCACCGCCATGACGACGGCCACCACGATCACCTGCACTCGGATTCGGAGTCGGGTGGGTGGCACTCCCACGTCCATGCTCACGAGCTCCTCACCCATGCGCACGCACACGTCAGCGACTCGGGGCATCGCCACCAGCACGCGAAACCACCAGCCGCGTGAGCGCGGGACGCTCCACCTCGCGTGCATCTGGTCGAGGGTCATTCGGCCTTGCGTGTATACCCCCAAGGGGGTATCTTCCTCCTATACCCCAGGGGGGTATAGGAGGATCACATGCCTGGATACGAGAACGACAAGGAAGCACTGCTCAAGCGCCTCGCCCGAATCGAGGGCCAGGTCCGCGGCATCGCCAAGATGATCGAGGACGATCGGTACTGCATTGACGTGCTCGACCAGGTGAGTGCCGTGAAGAAGGGTTTGGAGCGGGTCGCCCTCAGCCTGTTTCGCGAGCATCTCGACCACTGCGTGGCCGATGCGGTGAGGAGCGACGAGGATGGTGGTCAGGCCAAGCTCGACGAGGCCGCCACCGCCATCGAGAGGCTGGTCAAGTCATGACCGCAACATCGAGTGAGCACGTTCACCAGGTTGGGCACGATCACCAAGCCATCGGATCGGAACCGGGCAGTGGCGAGACCGAGCACGAGCATGATGGCCACGATGGTGGAGGTCATGCCGGACACGCAGGTCACGGGGACCACGCCGCGATGTTCCGACGAAAGTTCTGGCTGAGCCTGACCATGACGATCCCGGCGGTGGTCTACAGCCACATGTTCCAGGATCTGCTCAACTACTCGGCGCCCATGGTCCCGGGCCACCGGTGGATCGCTCCGATCTTCGGCACGGCCGTCTTCTTGTACGGAGGACCTGTCTTCTTGAAGGGCGGCTGGTCGGAGATCAAGGCCAAGCAACCCGGCATGATGCTGCTCATCTCGATGGGGCTGCTGGTCGCGTTCGGCGCGTCGGTCGCCACCGAGATCGGCTGGATCGATGTCGACCTCTGGTTCGAGCTGGCGACCCTGGTGACGATCATGCTGCTCGGCCACTGGTTGGAGATGCGTGCCATCGGCCAGGCCCAGGGCGCGTTGGCTGCATTGGCCGAACTCCTGCCCGATGACGCGGAGCGCATCGACACGTCGGGCGAACCGGAGCAGGTCTCCATCTCGGACCTGCGCGTCGGTGATGTGGTGCTGGTCCGGGCCGGCGCCAGGGTTCCGGCTGACGGCGAGATCACCGACGGGGAAGCGGAGCTCGACGAGGCGATGATCACCGGAGAATCCCGCCCGGTCGCGAAGAGGCCGGGGGATCGTGTCGTGGCCGGAACCGTGTCGACGGACTCGTCGATCCGGGTGCGCGTCGACGCCATCGGTGACGACACCGCCCTGGCTGGGATCCAACGCCTCGTCGAGGAGGCGCAGAAGTCCCAGTCCCGCGCCCAGGCCCTGGCCGACCGCTTCGCCGCGCTCCTGTTCTACGTGGCCGCCCTCTCGGGGTTGGCGACCTTCATCACGTGGATGGCGCTCGGTGACACGAACGCGGCGATCGAGAGAACCGTCACGGTCCTCGTCATTGCCTGCCCCCATGCGCTGGGCCTCGCCATCCCGTTGACGATAGCGGTGTCGACCTCCATGTCGGCTCGGGCAGGGATCCTCGTGAAGAGCCGCCTGGCGCTGGAGCGGATGCGGACCATCGACGCGATCCTGTTCGACAAGACCGGAACACTGACGCTCGGTCAGCACCGGGTCACCGACCTGGCGTCCACCGGAATCAGTGAGACCGAGCTGCTGCAGCTGGCCTCGGCGGTCGAGTCCGAGAGCGAGCATCCACTCGCTCGCGCCATCGTCGCCAAGGCGGACGAGGCGGACGCTCGCGGCACGGGGACCAACGTGCGGAGCTTGACCGGACGCGGTGTCGAAGCCACGGTCGACGGAATGACGGTGTCCGTTGGCGGGCCGGCGCTCCTCCGCGAGCAGCACCTCACCGAGCCGGATGACTTGGCCGAGCAGACGAATGCCTGGCGCAACAGAGGCGCGTCGGTGCTGCACGTTGTGCGCGGCGAGGAGATTGTCGGCGCGTTCGCGCTCGAGGACGTCGTGCGTCCCGAGTCCAAAGCCGCGATCGATGGTCTTCGGAGGCTCGGTGTGCGCTCGGTGATGATCACCGGCGATGCCAAACAGGTCGCGGACGCGGTCGCTGGGCAACTCGGTATCGACGAAGTGTTCGCCGAGGTGCTGCCAGAGGACAAGGACAAGGCGGTTGCGGACCTGCAGGCGCGGGGCCTGAAGGTCGCCATGGTCGGCGACGGCGTCAACGATGCGCCGGCCCTGGCCCGGGCCGATGTCGGTTTGGCGATCGGTGCCGGAACGGACGTCGCGATCGAATCAGCAGGCGTGGTGCTGGCCTCCTCGGACCCGCGCAGCGTGATCGGCGTGATCCGACTGAGCCGTGCCAGCTACCGCAAGATGGTCCAGAACCTGACGTGGGGTGCGGGCTACAACGTCGTCGCCATCCCGTTGGCGGCGGGCGTGTTCGCGTTCGCCGGAGTGACGCTGTCGCCCGCAGTCGGAGCGATCCTCATGAGCGTCTCCACCGTGGTCGTAGCTCTGAACGCTCAACTGCTGCGCCGAGTGGAGCTCCGACCCGATGACTCGACGGCCGGCGCCTCTGACGGTCAGCCGTGACCGGACGATTGCGATTCTTCGGGGTCGTTGGATTGGTGCTCAGTGTGTTCCTGATGCACGGCCTCAGCGGCCCGAACATGAGCCACGAGGGCCTCCCGGGCCTCGGGAGTACCTCGCACGCGATGGGCGACATGAAATCGTCGGGACCCGCTCACTCGCACGCCGAGGCGGCGGCCATGCTCATGATGGCGTGCGCCTATGCCGTCCTCCAGATGAGCGTGTCGGCGGCGCGCCGCGAGGCACCGATGGGCGAACGCCCCTCGATCACCGGACTCCGCATTCCGATCGGGCCCCTTCGCGGTCCCGAGCCTCCCGTTCCTCGAATCGCCTGAACACCTCACTCGTCCAGACGACAACGAACGAACCAAGGAGATACGAATGCGCAAGGTACTCAGCGTGTTGGTTCTGGCTGCCCTGGTGGCTGCCGGCTGTGCCAACGGCGATGACTCGAAGACACCCAGCGAACCAGCGCTGGTCGTCAAGATCACGATGCTCGACAACAAGTACGAGCCGAGCCAGGTGACCGTCCCGAAGGGCCGTGAGGTCACCTTCGAGTTCACCAACCAGGGAACCGTCGCCCACGAGGCGCTGGTGGGCGATGAGCAGGCCCAGATGGACCACGCTCAGGAGATGATGAGCTCAACCTCGACTGACTCGGGCGACATGGGAGGCATGCATCACTCGGGCGCCGACAGCGCCGTCACTGTGAAGCCCGGCACGTCCGACAAGATCACAACGACATTCGATGAGGGCGGGACGTTCCTCATCGGGTGCCACGTGCCGTTGCACTACGAACAGGGCATGAAAGCGACGGTGAAGGTGACGTGAGCGCTGGCGTCCGTGCCCCGGGGTCGCTTCGGCCCCGGGTTCGGGCGCCCTACAACGGGGTCGGCGTGGCGAGCAGCTTGCGGCGGCTGGTGTAGTCGTCCTCGTCGATCTCACCGCGGGCGAACCGTTCGTCGAGAATTCGGGCGGCGCGGTCGTCCGTGGCCGGAGACGGTGTCGGAAGGTGATGGTGTGGTCGAGCTGACTGTCGGACGACCCACACAATGGTGCCCACGGCGAGAACTGCGAACAGCAGCATCATGGCCATCATCGCCCAGTTGCCTGAGCCCCAGCTCGATCCGTCGTCCCAGTAGTGCATGTCGCCTCCGGCGTCTCGTCGTCCATTGATCGTCCGCCGACCTGCGTCCGCCGGGTAGTGCCGAAGGGCCCTGCTGTCGTCAAGCGTCTGATATCCGTGCCGGCCCGAGCAGCCTGTTGATCAGTGACGGGTTGCCCGGCCAAGCGTCGAGGATGACCTCGCGTGGAAGCTGGCGGCCGGCGTAGCGCAGGGCGAGTGCGATGACGACGATGTCGTCGAGCGGGCCGATGACGGGGAGGAACTCGGGGATGAGGTCGATCGGGGAGATCGCCCAGAGCGCGGCGAATGCGATCGCTACCTTCGCTCGACGAGGAACTCGGGGATCCTTGCGAAGCACGCGGAGCATGGTGACGCAGCTCGGCAGGAACGATGCCAGGTCCTTGGCGACACCGTCGGGGAGACGGGCCGCCAGCACGATCATGACGATCCATGAGGCTGCGAGCACGCCGACGGCGATGAGCACGATGCGGAGCATGGGCTGACCATACGGGTCAGATGGCCTTGGTGATCAGCAACACTGCTTTCAGCCCTGCCCATGCCGAATCGGTACCAGCCGGACACCGTGATGCCGCTGCAGCCGTGCTCGCGATCGGCATCGCGAGTCATGACATGGAACGTCTGTTCGAGGCGCTGCGGCGCTTCTCGTCGGTGGTTCAGCGGCGAATCGCTCTCACCGCTCGTTCTACCGGCTCCTCCACGATGCCCCTTCACCGTCCACCACGATCCGGACGATCGCCCGAGCGCCGTTCGGCGTCCGACCGCGACAGACGAATTGGCCGTTGCCCCGGGTGGAGCACCTGACCTCGCTCAGTGCCTCGGTGCTGGCCCCGACCAGCTCGACGGACCAGGCCAGCGTGGATGGTCTCCTGAAGTCGATCGCCCGAGCTGGGGGTTGGACGTCGGCGGGGGGCTCGCCGGCGGATGGGAACACGATCTCGGCGCCCATGAAGGCGAGAAACACCCCGGCTGTCAGCGCTGCCGCACGTCGGCGAGTCATGGCAGAAGCTGCTCGATCTGCTCGATGACCACGTCGGGTCGGTCGACATGGATGTTGTGGCTGGTGTTCTCGACCGGCACGAGCATTGCTTCGGTGGACAGTGACATCCAATGCTGTTGCCCCTGATCCCACACCTGGTTCAGGCGGTCCTCCTCAGCAGGTGCGAGATCCGGATACGTGTGTCGTGCGGCGGTGACGACGGCCATCGGCAAGCTGCCAAGGGACTCGATCATCCCGACATCCCCGAAGGCGGATGGGCCATCGAGGCGTTCGGGGTTGTCCCCTGATGAGATCGAAGCGCAGTTGTCCCGGAATATTTGCGACGTCTGCGATCCGTCGTCGGGCACGGCGCACGACGCGCTGAGCCACGAGGCAGGGCTGGCGTCGATGAGCGCGAGTCCAGCGACGTCGGCGGGGAACAGATGAGCGAACGTCACTGCCTCTGCACCACCGAAGGAATGGCCAGCCAACACGAACGGGCCCGACTCGTCCATGGAGCTCAACGCGGCCCGCAGGTCCTTCGCCTCCGTGGCGAAGGTCTGCGGGGCTGGAGCGGGGTCACTGGTGCCCTCCCCGAAGCGTGTGTAGGTGCAGACTCGTTCGCGAGTCGCAACTGCCGGCATCACGGCACTCCAGACATCGCCGGTGGCACCGAACCCCGGGATCAAGACGACGGTCGTGTCGCCGCTGCCGGCGCACTGGATGTGCAGTCGGGCGCCGTCGACCTCGGTCAGCTCGTCAACTGGCCCGGACGGTCGGGGCAAGATCGTGGTGCTGGTCGGAGCCTGTCGAGTTGAGGCCGGGGCGACCGCGCTCTCGGTTGCCGTGCTGCATCCTGACGTCAGGATCGCGAGACCGACGACGGCAGCGCCGGAGCGCTCCGCAACGCGTCGGGCGTGAACGGGCTGGCGATCGGATCCCGGCTGGTGGCTGCCTCGGCCACCGTGACCGCCACCATGAAGGTGGCCGTGGCCGTGGCCATTGTCCCCGGGTGCACCCGTCGGGCGATGACGCGGCAGGTTGATGGCGGCGATGACGGTCGCGGCCACGGCCATGCCGACGGCGATCCACAGCGCCGTGGTCATCGAGTCCACGAACGCCTGACGACCGAGGGCGGCGATGTCGCGGCCACTCGCTCCCAGCCTCTGGCTCGAGGCCAGGGTCGATCCGACGTTGTCGGCGAGTGCGGTCCGAGTCGAGGCGGACAGGCCACCGACCTGGCGGAGGTCGGAGCGCAGCGAGGATGTGTACCGGGTTGCTGAGACGCTGCCGATGATGGCGACGCCGAGGGCGCCGCCCAGCTCGCGGACGGTGTCGTTGACGGCGGAGCCGACGCCGGCTCGGGCCGGGGGGAGCGTCGCCATGATGAGGTCGGTCGCTGACGGCATCGCCATTCCGGCGCCGAGTCCGAACAGCAGCAACCCGAGGCCGGTCGGCAGGTAGGACGTGCCGTCGACGAATCCGGCTTGTACCGCGAGCCCTCCGGCGGCGAGCAGGGTGCCACTCGCTACGGCGACCCGACCTCCGAACAGGCCTGCGAGATGAGAACCGGCTCCGGTACCGACCATCATCCCGATCGCAGCGGGGACGAGGGCACACCCGGCGACGAGCGGGGAGTACTGAAGGATGAACTGGAGGTACTGAGCCTGGAGGAATACGGCGCCGGCCATGGCGAAGAACAGCATGGCGAGTGCGACGCTGGCGGCGGTGAACGCCGGGTTGCGGAAGAGGCTCAAGTCGAGCATCGGCTCCTCCCGGCGTACTTCCCATCCGATGAAGGCCGCAGTGACGAGCAGGCCGACGGCGAAGGCTGCGAGGGTGATGTTCGAGGTCCACCCGCTCGACGGTCCTTCGATGATGGCGTACACGATGGTGCCGACGCCGGCGATGGACAGGAGTGCGCCGATCGGGTCGAGGCGGGTGGCGTGGGGGTCCTTCGATTCTGGGATCACGTGGAGGGCGCCGACTAAGGCGACGGCGAGGAGTGGGACGTTGATCCAGAAGACCGACGACCACGAGAAGCTGCGCATGAGTGCGCCGCCGACGATGGGCCCGAGCGCGATGCCGGCGCCGCTCGCTGCGGTCCAGGCAGCGATCGCCTTGGCCCGTTCCCGGGGTGATCCGAACGCGTTGACCAGGATCGACAGCGTCGTGGGCATGATCAGCGCGCCACCGACTCCCATCACGCCGCGGGCGGCGATCAGCATCGTCGTCGATGTCGAGAGTCCGGCGAAGACCGAGCCGCCGAGAAATGCGGTCAGTCCTGCGAGCAGTGCCCGACGGCGCCCGAACCGGTCGCCGAGGCTGCCGGCCGTGAGCAGGAGACCCGCGAACACGATGGTGTACGCGGCGACGATCCACTGCAGTTGGGATGCGGTGGAGTGGAGGTCATCGACGAGGCGGGGGAGCGCGACGTTGATGACGGTGTGGTCGATCGAGGTGACCACGAGCGCGAGGAGGAGCACGCCGAGGATCTGCCACCGCTGGGGGTGGCTTTCTCGTGGCTCTCCTACCTCTTGGGGTGCTGGTCGTCCGTGCATGGTGTGCTCCTTCGGGTTTGGACGCCTCGCGGGTGACGAGGACGTCGTTGGTGGTTCAGAGAGGGGTGGGGCTCCACAGGCCGTGAAGGCCACGGGGAAGCGGTCGAGGAAGCCGCACCGCCGCGATGGCGGGGAAGGCGAGGTCGGCAGCGTCGAGCACCACGAGGTTCGTGTGGTCGGAGTCGTCGTTGACGAGCCCGAGGAGCCAGCCGCCGTCTTCGTCAGTGCGCCGCTGAGCGTCGGGGGCGAACAAGAACTGGCCGCAGCGGCGTGCGCCTCCGGCGTCGTGACGTGTTCGGGCGCCGGTGACCAGGTCGTGCTTGAGGACAGAGCCCCCGAGATGTTCGACGGAGTAGAGGTACCGGTGCGGCAGACCGGCGCGCCGGTCGTTGATCCGGCCGAACGACTGGGGATCGGCGTCGATGACCGACCGATCGACCGCAGCGTTGTCACGTTGCACGTTCCACCGTTCGAGCGCCGGAGTCGTCGCGTGGACGACCACGCTGTCGCCGTCGTCGTAAGCCGAGACCAGGGCGAACGGGCTGGTCGCGCCGGTCGCGTGCCACGACCAGGCGTCATCCTCGTCGCGACGCGAGATTCCGATGAAGGGGTCTGCTTTCAGGACGACATGGCTCGCCGTGAGGGCGAGATCGTGGACTGCGGCCGGAGCGCCATCGACCGAGCGCGTGCGTCGCGTCAGCCCGCCGGGCGAGATGGCATGGAGAAGGGGCGTGGTCGAGCCAGGGGATGAGAGGAGGTACAGCCCACCGGATTGCCGATCGAGCTTGGGATGCGCCCCGATCCCGCGGGCACGTCCGGCGAGGTCGACGCGCCCGACGGTGTGGAGATCGGTCGAGAGCTCGTGGGCAGGCGAGCCGTCGGAGAGCGCGAGGAGTCTCCCGGCGAACTCGAGGAGGGCCTCGCCCGACTCCTCGTTGTCCTCGGAGTCGATGGCCCGTCGGCGATATGAGATCGCCTCACCTCCGCCCAGCTCGATCGCGTGCACGGCTTTGGGCCTGCGGGCTGGGCCGATGCACAGGTAGCGGCCGGAAAGGTCGTGGGGGAGCGAGCCGTCGACGTCGAGGTCCATGACGTCAGCGTCGGGCTAAGGCGTCGACCGACGCATCGGGCGCAACCCCTCAGATCTGTGATGTCCGGTGGATCAGGCGATGCCCAGACGTTGCGCCACTGCTGCGGCATCGACCCTGCTGGTCACGCCGAGCTTGCGAAGGATGTTGGACACGTGGACGCTCGCAGTCTTCTCCGAGATGAAGAGCTCGGTGCCGATCTGGCCGTTGGTGAGGCCGGCAGCGACGAGGCCCAGCACCTCGGCCTCCCGCGTCGTGAGCCCCAGCTTGTGCACCGACGTGTCGTCGAGGACCACACGCACGGGTGCCTCGACACTGAGGCGCGTCCGACGTGACAGGGCTTCGATCTTGGCGACAAGTGGCGCCGCCCCCATCTCGGATGCCCGCCGGTGTGCCTCCCGGAGCGTCGCAGCGGCCCGATCGACTGCCCCCGTCGCCGCTGCTGCCTCGGCTTCGTGAAAGGTAGCGACGGCGACCCACCACTGATCGCCGAGGTCGTTCCATCGTTGCGCCGCCGTCGACCAGGCATCGGGGTCCGGGGACGTGAGTCGGGTGAGGCTCGCGTGCGCCTGTGCCAGGTTCGCCGCCGTGTCGAGCGACGCACGCGCTGGGGGCGTCGACTCGACGGCCGTGGCGACGGAGTCGACCCGTCGCCGGAGTCGATCGACGATCGCCGTCAGCTCGATCGGCTGCTGGACGGCGACGGCGTCCAGCGCCCGTTCGACCTCGGCCCCGACGCTCGCCATGGCGAAGCGTGCCGACCAGAGGACGACGTCGGCCGGGACACCGTCCCAGCCTCGCTCCGCCGCGGCGGACGCTTCGGCCCACTCACCGAGCACAAGCCGCACGCCTGCGATCGTGATGTCGAGGGTCGTCCGGTGCCAGCCGTCCACCGGTTGGGCCGACGCGACCGCCAGCAGCCTCCCTGCCTCAACCGTGTCTCCTCGTCGAGCGGCAAGCATCGCCCCCACACCGGCCACCCGCATGATGCCGACCGGGAGGGTGTCGTCCGTCGAGTGCCGGACCAGGAGCGCTGCAGCGTCGGACCAGCGACCCAGTCGGCTCAGTCCCTCGGCAGCCAGGGCGTCCGAGTAGCCGCCGTAGCTGGCATCGAGCCCGGCGAGCTGACCTTCGACGACGGCGTCGAGGGCCACGTTCACGGCCTCCTCGTTCCTCCCGGCGTCGAGCAGGGCGACACAGAGGTACAGGGTGGCGAGCGCTCGGCCCAGCGCCGTCGGCGCCGAGCGCCAGGCCTCGCGGCACAACTCGACCCCGCCCTCGGGGTCCCCGAGGCAGCTGCGAACGACGCCTTGGACCCGACGGGCCATGACCCACGACGGGAGGTCCGCGCTGGGCGTTCCCACGGCGTCCAGAGTCCTGAGGCACCACTGCTCCGCCAACTCGTAGTTGCCCGACATGAGCTCGGCCTGGCCGAGTCCTGCGTAGACGGGCGCTGCCTCGATGCTGCCGTCCGTTGAGATCAGGGAGACGGCTTTCTCGAACTCGATTCTGCTGGTCTCGAGCTGACCGGCCCCCCACAGGTAGCGCGCCAAGCGCTCGTGCCCCCGCGACTCGCCCTCAGGAGGCGGGCCCAGCTCCAGGGCTCCTTGCGCCAGTTCGACGGCTCGCGCATTGCCGACAGCACCGGCAGCAAGCTCTGCGGCTTGCCACAGCCGGTGGCTCCGCTGTTCGCCGGGCAGCGTCGTCGTGACGGAGTCCCAGAGCTCGAAGGAACGTTCGAGGTGGGCGAGGGCCGTGGCCGGAGCGATCTCCTCGGCGGCATCCGCGGCGGAGAGCAACGCTGCGAAGGCCGCCTCGCGGTCGCCCGCACGGTCGAGGTGGAACGCCAACTCGCCGGCGCGATCAGGGCGCGACAGCACGTCGTTCGGCTGTTCGCACAACGCGTCGGCGACGCGGCGGTGGAGGCGATTGCGTTGAGATGGGAGCAGGTCGGCGTAGACCACTTCGCCGATGAGTGCGTGGCGGAAGCGATACGCGTCGGTGTTGCGGTCCACGACCAGGAGCTGCGCCTCCACGGCGACGCGAACGGCGGATTCGACCGTCGGCTCGTCGAGCCCCGCGATGCGGGTGAGCAGCTCGTGGCTCGTCTCCCGGCCGACGGTCGCCAGGGCGCCGAGCACTTGGCGCGTCGGCTCGTCGAGCGCGACGACATCGGCGGAGATGAGGTCGGAGAGGACGACCGGGATCGATTCGCCGGCGAGGTGTGCCGCTACGAGCTCCTCGGTGAAGAAGGGGTTCCCTTGGCCGCGGGCGAGGATCTCGTCGACGACGTGCGGCGGCGCCGGAGCGCCGAGCAGGCCCGCCACGCACTCGCCCACGTCGGCTCGATCGAGGCCGTCGAGGTGGATGCGTCGTGCACCGGGGAGGAGCGGGAGGCCGGCCAGCCGTCGCCGCTGAACGGCGGTACCGACCTCATCGGTGCGGTAGCTGCCGATGAGGACGACGCGCTCGTCCACGAGATTGCGGGCCAGGAACTCGAACAGGTCCCACGTCACGGCGTCCGCCCAATGGAGGTCCTCGAAGGCAACGGCGAGCGCGTCGTCGGCGAGCTGGGTCAGCAGGTCGAGCACCGCAACGAACAGGCTGGTCGAGGCGGTGCCGACGTTCGGGCGATCGTCGAGCTCACCGCTCATCCACCTCGCCAACGGCGCCAGCCGTGGACCGTCGTTCAGCACGCCCGGGTTGGCTCGATCGATCTGACGCAGGAGGTCGGCGAGCGGCGCGAGGGGGATCACGTCACCGCCCATCTGGACGCATCGTCCGACGTGGAGCGGGACGTCGGAACGCCGTGCGCCCTCCTTCACGAACGTCGTCTTGCCGATGCCGGCCTCGCCGCTCACGAGGAGCACGACCGGCACGCCGTCGCGGGCGCTCGCCGCGGCGCCACCGAACCCGCCCAGCTCATCGCTGCGTCCGACGAAGCCTCGGATGTCGGAACGGTCGGCCATGGGCCCAAGTATCGCCGTTCCCAGGATCTGAGGGGTCGGTCCCGATGTCATGCCCTCCCCCTTAGAGCGACGCTCATCAACGAGCCCAGGCAAGGAGAGCCACCTCATGACCATCACGACCCATCGATCCGACCATCGGACCCGACATCACGCGGACGACCGCACTCCCGTCATGTGGGGCGTGGTCTTCGGACTCGCCCAGGCGGCAGCGCCCGTCGCCATCTGGTGGCTCACGCCGGCGGCCGTTCAGTCGATCCTCCTCGTCCTGATCGCAGCCGTCTACATCGGTTTCGCCGTCGCCGACGGACGACCGAAGGTGATCATCGTCGAGAGCATCGTCGTCGCAGTCTTCGTCGTGCTGGCGGCAGCGGCGATCACGTCGACGGCGTGGCTGCTCGTCATCGGCTACCTCGCCCACGGAGCGAAGGACTACTGGCAGCACCGCACCCACTTCGTCCGAGGGACCCGGTGGTGGCCCCCGTGCTGCGCCGCCGTCGACATCACCCTCGCCTTCGTCCTGATCATCGAGATCCTCGCCGGCGTCCACTTCGGATCATGACGAGCCACGACCATCTGCCCCATCAACGACCCAAGGAGAGTCCCATGTCCAGCCTTTACAGCGATGAGCACCGCGCCCTCCAGGACAGATTCGACAGTCGAGCGCTGGCGGACACCCTCGAGGCGCTCACCGTGCAACCCTCCATCGACGGCCTCGCGAAGTCGTTCATCGAATCGCGTGCGTTCTTCTTCCTCAGCACGGTGAACCACCACGGCCAGCCCACCGTCTCCCACAAGGGCGGTGCGCCCGGGTTCGTGCAGGTCGCCGACCGGACGACCATCCTGTTCCCCAGCTACGACGGCAACGGCATGTTCCTGTCCATGGGCAACATCGTCGCCAACGGTCGCATCGGGCTCCTGTTCATGGACTTCGACACGCCTCACCGCGTGCGGGTCCACGCCGACGCTGTCGTGGTCGACGATGGCCCCCTCCTCGATGCGTACCCCGGAGCGGACCTCGTGGTGCGCGCGACGGTGATCGAGTCGTTCATCAACTGCCCTCGCTACATCACCCGCCAGGCGTCCACGACGCCGGCGATCCATGTACCGGACGAGAACGGGCACGCGCCGTTGGCCGACTGGAAGCGGATCGACCTGCTCCAGGACGTCCTGCCCGAGCGGTTCCGCGATCTCGCGGAGCACGACGGCGGCACGCTCACGATCGACGAGTACGCCGCCAAGATCCTCGGAGGTGAATGATCATGGGATCGACCCGAGACGAACCGACGTCTGCGGTTGACGTCCTGATCATCGGCGGTGGGGCCGCCGGCTTGGCCGCCGCACTCCTCCTCGCCCGGGCCCGGAGGTCCGTGCTCCTGATCGACGGTGGTGAACCGAGAAACGCGCCGGCCACCCACATGCACGGTTACCTCGGACACGAAGGGATCCCACCCGGCGACTTCCTGGCGATCGGGCGAGACGAGGTTCGGAGGTACGGCGCCGAGCTCGTGAACGGGACCGTGACCGACGTCGTTCGCCAGGCCGACGGGCGGTTCCGGGCGACGACGGGTGACTCGACGACCGTGATCGCCCGCCGAGTGCTCCTGACGACCGGGCTTCGGGACGTGCTTCCCGACATCCCGGGGCTGGCCGACCAGTGGGGTCGAGGCGTCATGCACTGCCCGTACTGTCACGGCTGGGAAGCACGGGACCAGGCGCTCGTCGTCATCGGTACCGGAACTGGAGGCCCGGCCCAGGCGGGGCTCTTTCGGCAGTGGTCCGACGACGTCACCTTCGTCGTGCACGAGGGAGCCGGCCCCGATGCCGGAGTTCGGGAACGGTTGCGGGCCCGCGGTGTGCAGGTGATCGAGCGAACGGTCGTCGAGGTGCTCACGGCTGGTGACGAGATCGCCGGTGTCCGTCTCGCCGGAGGCGAGGTGGTCCCCGCAGACGTGATCGTGGTCGACCCCCGTTTCGAGCCCCGTGCCGACGCGATCGCCTCACTCGGGGTGACGCCGGTGCCCGACCCGACGGGTCGAGGTCTCGTGATCGAGACCGACCAATCCGGTGCGACGGCGGTCCCCGGGGTCTACGCGGCGGGCAACGCCGCCGACGCCCGCGGGCAAGTGCTCCAAGCGGCCGCTGCCGGAGGGATGGCAGCGATCGCGATCAACGCCGACCTCGTCGCCGACGACAGCGAGGCCGCCCTGCTCCTCACTGCGAGGACGCGATGAGCGCCCCCTCGTCGAGCAACCAGGAGCCGATGTCGATGAAGGCCATCGTTCAGGACAACTACGGGGTGCCCGGCGACGTGCTCCGCATCGAGGAGATCGATCGACCCGAGGTCGGCGATGACGAGGTGATGATCCGCGTTCACGCCGCCGGAGTGGGGCGCGACGTCGTGCACCGGACCACCGGCATGCCCATGGCCATTCGGCTCGCCGGCTACGGGCTTCGTGCCCCCACGGTGCGGACGCCCGGGTCGGACGTCGCCGGAGTCGTGGAGGCGGTCGGCAAGGACGTCACCACAGCGACGGTGGGCGACGAGGTGTTCGGCGTCGGCATCGGTTCGTTCGCCGAGTACGCCGTCGCGAGCGCAGCGAAGATCGCGCCCAAGCCGGCGAACCTCACCTTCCCGCAGGCAGCGGCCATTCCCATCGCCGCGCTCACCGCCCTGCAGGCGATCCGCGACCGGGCAGAGGTCCGGGAAGAACAGACGGTGCTCGTCGTCGGGGCATCCGGCGGAGTGGGATCGTTCGCCGCGCAGATCGCCTCGGCGTTCGGTGCCCGGGTGACCGGTGTCTGCAGCACGGCGAAGGTCGACATGGTGCGGGCCCTCGGTGTCGATGAGGTCATCGACTACCGGTTCGATGACTTCGCCGATCGAACGCGTCGGTACGACGCCATCATCGACGTCGGCGGCAACAGTTCGCTCTCGCGCCTGCGCCGGGCGCTCTCGCCCCGCGGAACGCTGGTCATCGCCGGAGGCGAGACCGACGGGCGCCTGCTCGCAGGAGCAGGTCGGCAGGTGCGTGCCCTCACGATCAGCCCGTTCCTCCGGCAGAGGCTGCGCACGGTGCTCTGCTCCCACAATCGCGAGGACCTCATCGTCCTCACGAAGCTCATCGAGTCGGGGAGGGTCGCACCGGTGGTCGGCACGTCCTTCGCGCTCGGCGAGGCGCCGGCAGCCATCCAACGCGTGGCGGACGGCCAGGCGTGCGGCAAGGTGGTCATCACGGTCCTCGGCAGCGGCCAGGGCGAATCTGAGGGGGCCCGCCCGATGCCCGGCCTCACCCCTTAGGCGGATCGTGGTCGGCATGAGTAGCACACCCGACATCCAACCACCATCAGTTGCCGGCCAACACCAGCCCGATCCAGGCGGCCGACGCGGGCGCCCGAAGCCGGTGGGCGTCCGGCTGGCGCTCTTCGGCATGGCGCTCGTCGCCGTGTCGCTCATCGGAGCAGTAGCGGGAACGGCAATCGGCCCCGACGTGGTCATCGTGGCCGAGGCACCGCCGCCCATCGGCGAGGGCGTCGTCACCGCCGCTGAGGGATACCGTCTCGTCCTGCTGCGTGACGTCCTCGATCCCGCGGCACCGCAGGTCCAGTTCGCCATCGAAGATCAGGACGGACGTCGGGTTCAGCGGTTCACCCCAGTCCACGAGCGTCTGCTGCACCTGATCGTGGTCAGCCGCGACCTCACCTCGTTTCACCACGTCCACCCCAAGCTCGACCGCAAAGGACAATGGACGATCGACCTGCCGACCTTAGCGGCTGGGTCCTACCGGGCAATCGCCGACTTCCAGGTCGAGGACGGGGCCCGTCTCGCTCTGGGCAGTGATCTCGTGGTCCCGGGCGACCAGCGAATCGGGCACCTCCCCGAACCGACCAATGTCTCGAAGGTCGACGGCTACGACGTTGAGCTGCACACGATCGAACGGCGCGGTGGCGAGGTCGAGGCGACCCTCACAGTCCGCCGAGACGGTCGTCCGGTCACCGATCTCCAGCCCTACCTCGGAGCGAACGGCCACCTCATCGCACTTCGGACCGGCGACCTCGCCTACTCCCACGTTCACCCGACCGATGACGGACCCGGCAAGCGCCCGGTCGCACCCACCGACGGGTCCGTCCATTTCGACGCGACGCTCACATCCGCCGGCCGCTACGCACTGTTCTTCGACTTCCGACACGGCGGTGTCGTACACACCGCGTCGTTCACCTTCGACCAAGGTGCCGTCGTCGGCGCCGCCGAGATGGAGCACTGACATGACCGCCACAACTGCGAACCCATCCACTCAGTCGTCGACGATTCCCGTCACGCTCGACATCACAGGGATGACCTGCGCCTCGTGTGCTGCACGCATCACCAAGCAGCTCAACCGGCTCGACGGCGTCGACGCGACCGTCAACTACGCGACCGAGCAGGCGACCGCGACCTTGGCCGGAGACGTCACCACCGACGAGCTGATCGCCGCGGTGGAGTCCATCGGGTACGGCGCGAGCCCGGTCCGCACGGCGACGTCTGGGGAACAGCCATCGCCGTCGAACGCCGGCAGCGAACGCGACACCGAGCTGCACGCAACCCAGGTGCGGCTCGTCGGGGTTCTGGTGCTCGGCGTGCCCGTCCTCGTGCTGTCGATGATCAACACGCTGCAGTTCGAGTACTGGCAGTGGCTCACCTTCGCTCTCGCGGCGCCCGTGGTGTTCTGGGGCGCCTGGCCGTTCCACCGGGCAGCCTGGCTGAACCTGCGACACGCCGCAGCGAGCATGGACACGCTCATCTCCTTGGGCACGCTCACCGCGTTCGGCTGGAGCACCTACGCCCTGTTCCTCGGAACGGCGGGCACCCCGGGCATGAAGATGGGGTTCACCATCGACCTCGCTCGCGGCGCCGGCCGTAACGAGCTGTACCTCGAGGTCGCGACCGCGGTGACCATGTTCATCCTCGCCGGCCGATACTTCGAGGCGCGGGCCAAACGAACCTCGGGGGCGGCACTCCGGGCGCTGCTGGACCTCGGAGTGAAGGACGTCGCCGTCCTGCGTGACGGCGAGGAACACCGCGTTCCGATCGAGCAGCTCGCCGTCGGCGACCGATTCGTCGTCCGACCCGGTGAGAAGATCGCCACCGATGGTGTGGTCGAAGACGGAACGTCGGCCGTTGATGCCTCGCTGCTGACCGGAGAGCCGGTACCCGTCGAAGTCGCGCCGGGTGACTCCGTCACGGGCGCCACCGTCAATGCGGGTGGTCGCCTCGTGGTCCGTGCCACCCGCATCGGATCCGACACGGCCTTGGCACAGATCGCTCGCCTCGTCACCGACGCCCAGAACGGGAAGGCACCGGCGCAGCGACTCGCCGATCGGATCTCGGCAGTGTTCGTCCCTGTGGTGATCCTGCTCTCGGTCGGGACGCTGGGCTTCTGGTTGGGCACCGGTGAAACGGCGGCGACGTCGTTCACGGCAGCGGTCGCCGTGCTGATCATCGCCTGCCCCTGCGCATTGGGCCTGGCGACGCCGACAGCTCTTCTGGTGGGAACCGGGAGGGGAGCGCAGCTCGGCATCCTCATCAAGGGTCCCGCCGTCCTCGAGTCCACGCGACGGGTCGACACCATCGTCCTCGACAAGACCGGGACGGTGACGACAGGCCAGATGGCCCTCGTCGGGGTCGTCGTTGACGTCGGCGACGAGGACGACGTCCTGCGATTCGCGGGTGCCTTGGAAGACGCCTCGGAGCATCCCGTCGCTCGAGCCATTGCCGCCGGCGCTCGGCACCGGCTCGGAACGTTGCCGGAGGTGCGCGGTTTCCGGAATATGGCCGGCCTGGGTGTGGAGGGCACGATCGACGGTCACAGCGTGATCATCGGCCGCGCACAATTCCTGGCTGATCGGTCCATCGTGCCCTCGACGAAGCTTGCCCGATCGATCGCCCAGGCCGAGGAGCTCGGCTACACGCCCGTGCTCCTCGGCGTTGACGGGCAAGCGACCGGAGTGGTCACCGTGTCAGACACCCTCAAGCCGACGAGCGCCGAAGCAATCACACAGCTGAAGCGCCTCGGGCTGACCCCGGTCCTGCTCACCGGTGACAATCGGCGCGCCGCCCGAACCGTCGCCGCGCGGGTCGGCATCGACACCGTCTTCGCCGAGGTGCTCCCCGCTGACAAGGTCGAGATCATCCGATCCCTCCAGAAGGATGGGAAGGTGGTCGCCATGGTCGGAGACGGGGTCAACGATGCTGCGGCACTGGCACAGGCGGACCTCGGGATCGCAATGGGCACCGGCACAGATGTCGCCATCGAGGCCAGCGACCTGACGCTGGTCCGCGGTGATCTTCGGGTGGCGTCCGACGCCATCGGGCTGTCCCGCCGCACTCTGGGCACGATCAAGACCAACCTCATCTGGGCGTTCGGCTACAACGTTGCCGCCATACCCCTCGCCGCTGCCGGTCTACTGAACCCGCTCATCGCCGGAGCCACGATGGGTCTGTCGAGCGTGTTCGTCGTCACCAACAGCCTTCGACTGATCAGCTTCAAGTCCAGCACCGCCGATACGGAGGTCTCCTCATGAGCCCGACAGGTCCGACTCGAACCGCGCTCCTGGACGCCTGGCGCTCGGAGCACTCGGCCGCTGTGGCGGCCCGCGCCGTTGGCGACCGTCACGGAGAATGGCGACACCTCGAGCGAGCACACATCCTCAGCCAGCCGATGGCAGGACCACACGTGCGGACCCACCTGGCGATGCTCGCTTTCGGCATCCGGAATCGGGATGCCCGTGAGATCCTCGGGCAGCTCGCTCGAACCGCTGTCGCCGGCCCCGGAACGCTGACGGGCCGCTACCCGACCGGCAACACCGGCGGAGCGAACGTTAGAGCGACCGAAGTGATGCCGATCCCTGCGGACCTCCGGTCGATCCTCGACCGCGCCTGACCGCCCCATTGCGCAGCGTGTGCAGCTTCAGGTTGGTTGGACGCGGTCGGCACGCACTGGCTCCGCACGGTTGAGGAGGCCTCGTCCGGCCAGGCTGTCGATTCAGTCAGAGATCAATCCCGGCGTCGAGGTCAATGTCCCTGCCTTCGGACGTCGTCTGTTCGATCGCCATGGACTGGGCGCCGGTACGGCTGATCGATGCCCGTACGCGATCGATGAGCGGCGATTCGATCTCTCCGGCGTGCGCTTCAGGTTCTCGCTGATTGTCGTCGACGAGGTACAGAGTGTTGTCGAGTCGCCCTCGTGACATGGCGGTGTAGGCGGATTCCCTGGTGAGTTGGTCTCCGGCCAGGACCAGGCATCGGTCGTAGGTCGCGCCTTGGGACTTGTGGATCGTCATGGCGTAGCCATGGGTGAGTTGACCGTCGGCGGCGTACTCGAAGGGAATGTTGACGACGTGGCCATCGTCGGTGCGACAGCGCATTGCCTCCCCGTTGATGTCGAGGCGGTCGACGACCGCCCGGGTGCCGTTAAGCAGCCCGAGCCGACGATCGTTGCGGAGAGCCACGACGAGGTCGCCCTCGGTGTACCCGTGGCCGGCAATGACGACCCGGTCAGGGCCAATCGCGCCCAGGCTGATCAGCGCCGCCCGCGCTGATCGGTTGAGGGCGTCGACATCGACGCGCCTGCTGGCCAGCATGACGGCAGTTCCGGTTCGGCGTGCGTCGAGCCAGTCGGCCACCAGTCGTGACCTCGCCTCAGCTCCCGACGGGTCGACCTGGACGCGTCCTTGGCGGATGTAGGTGTCGAGCGCAATGTCGGTGTCGCCGGAGCGGAGTCGTGAGAGGGCGGCGCGTTCCCAAGGTTCGCGTTGACGACGATTGTCGGTGAGGTAGGACGCATTGAGTCGCTGGCCGAGTCCGACGAATGCTCCGCCGGCTTCGATCTCGGGGAGCTGGCACGGGTCACCGACGAGCACGACCTTCGCGTCCGCACGTCTGGCATGGTCGAGGAGACGGAGCACTTTGCGGGTGCCGACCATGGCTGCCTCGTCGACGACGATCACCGTGTTCGAGGCAAGCCCGCCGTGTTCGGTGCGGTCGAGGTCGATGAGGAGCCGATCGATGGTGTGCGACGGGATGCTGGCGTCGGTCTGGAGTTGGCGCGCGGCTTTGGCGGCGAGGGCGCATCCGATCACGGTGTGTCCGGACTCCGTCCAGGCTTGGTTGGCGGCAGCGAGGGCGAACGTCTTGCCTGCTCCGGCGACTCCTTCGACGAGGTCGACACCGCTGCCGCTCATGCAGAGTTGCCGCACCATGTCGGCCTGCTCGTCGCTCATCGACGGTCGCTGAGCGATCGCGGTGTCCACGAGGTGTGAGGAGACGGCGCCGACGCCGGCGTTGACACGTTCGACGGCCGTGGCGATGAGCCGCCGTTCGGTAGCGAGCATGTCGGGTGTCGAGAAGCGCGTCTCGTCGGTCCGTGCCGATACGGTTCGGCCCCCGTTGGTTCGGATGACAGCGGACTTGGTGCCGGTGAGTCGTGTGCAGTGTTCGGAGTCGATGAACAGGTCGGCCCAGTCGCAGATGTCGGCGATAGGTGCGCCGTTCGGTAGGCGGTCGCAGATGCCCTGGATGACCTCGCGTCGTCCGAAGGTCGAGCTGTTCCGTGTCAGCCCATCGGGGCCGGCGAGGTGCTCAAACATCGGGGTGAGGTGGACGAGGCCCGTCGATCTCGGCGCGTGCGTGTCGGCGTTGAGGCGGTCGCAGACTTGCTCGCAGTCGAACCCCAACTCGGCCGCCCGATGCCGCCACCCATGGGCGAGGGACTCCGGTGTCGCCGAGTGGTCCTTCATGCGCCGAGTGGCGTACGCCGCAAGCTGCGCCGAGCGGGCGGAGTCGAACCCGTTCTCGGCCATGTGGGCTTCGATCTCGTGGCGTCGTGTGGAGAACTCGTCGACGACCTGCATCGGGACCGTGGTCACGTCGGCGATGCCTCGTCGCACCGTCCGCCATTCGACGCCGACGGTCTGGGTGAGCTGGTGGCGGAGTTCGGCTTCGTAGAGGTAGCCGACGGTCTTGGACCAGTGGTAGAGCGGTCGGGCGTCGAGGGCGGTCCATCGGTCGTCGGCTCCGTGGACGAGGTTGGCGATGACCACGTGGGTGTGGAGGTGGGGGTCGCCGGCGCGAGATGTGCGATGAGCGAACGCGGCGGCCACGAACCCATCGCCATCGACGACCTCTGCACCGCCG
>CALMLJ010000190.1 GCA_937868025.1 uncultured Acidimicrobiaceae bacterium | reverse complement strand
GATCGCCAACCTCCCGCCCGAGACGTTCGCCTACAAGAGCCTCGGCGGGTTCGCCGAGGCCCTGGACACCTGGATCGGCGCACGAACGACCAACGTTCGTGCGGGGCCCATCAGAAGAGCTTGAGGATGTTGGATTCGATGCCGCGGAGCTCGTCGTAGTCGACCTCCACGCAGGCGATGTCGCGACTGGCGGCGAGGACCTTGGCCTGGGGCTTGATGCTCTGGGCGACGAACACGCCGCGCACTCCACGGAGCGTCGGATCTCGTTCGAGGCGTTCGAGGTAGCGCGTCAGCTGCTCGACGCCGTCGATCTCTCCCCGTCGCTTCACCTCGATGGCGACGGCGGTCCCGTCGGCGTCGCGGCACAGGAGGTCGACCGGACCGATGTCGGTCGGAAACTCCCGCCGGACCAGCACGAGGCCTTGTGCAATCGCGTCGGTGTTGGCCGCGAGCAGCTCCTGGAGGTGGGCCTCGACGCCGTCCTTCTGGAGGCCGGGGTCGACGCCGAGCTCGTGGGCGCTGTCGTGCAGGACCTCCTCGAGCGTGATCGTGAGGGTCTCGCCCTTGGGGTTGGTGACCGTCCAGACCCCGTCGCCCTCAATCAGGCGGTTGGGGGCGTTCATCCAGTTCAGCGGCTTGTAGGCCCCGCCGTCGGCGTGGATGGCGACGCACCCGTCGGCCTTCACCATGAGGAGCCGCGTAGCGAGCGGGAGGTGGGCGGTGAGGCGACCGGCGTAGTCGACGGAGCAGCGGGCAATCACGAGACGCACGGGCCGTGATCCTACGGGACCGCGGCGTCGGCTCAGTCGCCTTCGAAGGTGAGGAGACCGCGTTCCTTGCCGTCGCCGAAGACGGGCAGCTCGTCGTCGGTCGCCGGCAACGCCACGCGCTCCTCGGCGCGTTGTGCCAGCACGGCCTCGCTGAGTGGCGAGAGGGGAGCGCTCAACATCCCGCAGATCGAATCGATCAGATCATTGATGTAGAGCTCCTGTTGCGCCCGATGTTCCTCGGGGGAGGGGAAATCGTCGGGCGAGGAATACGTCTCGAGCAGCAACGCATGGAACATCGTTCCGTTCATGAGTTGTGTGCGACGCATGCGAAGCAAGGTGGGGGCGCGGGGAATATGTCGATAGAGCACCGGCGCAATGGCTGCGAAGGCCGGCGGGAGGTGGTTGAAGAGCCAGTCGTTGAGCGGGTGTCCCGGCGTTGCGGACAGCTGCGCCATGATCCGGATGTAGTGGACGCCCCCGTCCTCGTGATCACCCAATCGGCGCGCCAGCGGGCGCACCATGATGCTCACGGCGTCGTGCAGGCTCAGCTCGTGAGCGGCGCCGTACTCCTCGAGCATGGCCATCCGCTCCTGGTCGAGGCGGAGGCGATGCTTCTCGAGCAGCGCCTTCAAGAGGCCGTCACGACTCCCGAAGTGGTAGTGCAGCGCCGACTTGTTGCGCTGGCCCGCGTCGCGATTGATCTCGCTGAGCGACACCGCCTCGAGCCCACGTTCCGCGAACAGACGCTCGGCCGTCGAGATGAGGACCGCCTGCGTGCGCAGACTGTCGGATCGTTGTGGTGGCATGGGCGGCTCACGAACTGGTTTGGTCGTGAACCAACCTAAGTTAGGACCGTGCGTTCTTCAACTGTTTCAGCGACTTCGCGCGGTCGGTTGCATCCAATTCGACCTTGCGCAACCGCACGAAGTTCGGCGTCACCTCGACGCATTCGTCGGATTCGATGAACTCCAACGCCTGCTCGAGCGACAACAGACGGGGCGGGACCAAGGGCACGGTGTGGTCCGAGGACGACGTGCGCATGTTCGTCAACTTCTTCTCACGGCAGATGTTGACATCCATGTCGTCGGAGCGGGAGTTCTCGCCCACGATCATGCCTTCGTACACCTCGGTGCCCGGCGGAACGAAGAGCGTGCAACGCTCCTGGAGCGCCGTGATGGCGTAGGCGGTGGTCGAACCACGTCGATCCGACACGATCGAGCCGCGCTCACGGGCACGGAGCTCGCCGGCCCACGGCTCGTAGGTCTCGAACACGTGGTGCATGATGCCGGTGCCACGCGTCTCGGTGAGGAACTCGGTGCGGAACCCGATGAGGCCGCGGGCGGGCACCAGGTAGTCCATGCGGACCCAGCCGGTGCCGTGGTTGGTCATGTTCTCCAGGCGACCCTTGCGGGGGGCGACGAGCGACGTGACGGCGCCGAGGTGCTCCTCGGGGACGTCGATCGTCAGGCGCTCGACCGGCTCGGACAGATGGCCGTCGATCTCCTTGGTCACGACCTGGGGCTTGCCGACCGTCAGCTCGAAGCCGTCGCGGCGCATCATCTCGATGAGGATGGCCAGCTGCAGCTCGCCGCGGGCCTGGACCTCCCAGGCGTCGGGGCGCTCGGTGCCGAGCACACGGATGCTGACGTTGCCGACGAGTTCCTGGTCGAGCCGCGCCTTCACCTGGCGGGCGGTCAGCTTGGAGCCGTCCTTGCCGTTGAGCGGCGCGGTGTTGATGCCGATGGTCATCGACAGCGACGGCTCGTCGACGGTGATGACGGGGAGGGCGACGGGGTTCTCGGGATCGGCGAGGGTCTCGCCGATGGTCACGGAGTCGAGACCGGAGACCTCGATGATCTCGCCGGCCTTGGCCTCTTCGACCTCGACGCGCTCGTGGCTCTCGGTCATGTAGATGACCCCGACCTTGGCCCGTTCGATCGTGCCGTCGGCCCGGCACCAGGCGATCTGCTGGTTGCGGCGGATCGTGCCGTTGACGATGCGGCAACGGGCGAGACGACCGACGTAGGGGTCGGCGGCGAGGTTGGTGACGAGCGCCTGCAGCGGCTGCTCGGCGTTGGCCTGCGGGGCCGGCACCTTGTTGACCAGCGTCTGGAAGAGCGGCTGGAGGTCGGTGCCCTCATCGGCGAGGTCGAGGGTGGCCGTGCCGGCGCGGGCCGAGCAGTAGACGATGGGGAACTCGATCTGGTGATCGTGGGCGTCGAGGTCCAAGAACAGCTCGTAGACCTCGTCGACGACGTCGGAGATGCGGGCGTCGGCGCGATCGATCTTGTTGATGACCAGGATCACCGGCAGGTCGAGCGCCAGCGCCTTGCGCAGCACGAACCGGGTCTGGGGCAGCGGACCCTCGGATGCGTCGACGAGGAGCACCACGCCGTCGACCATGGCGAGCGCCCGCTCGACCTCGCCACCGAAGTCGGCGTGGCCGGGTGTGTCGACGATGTTGATCTTGATCTCGGGGCCTTCGGGGCTCGGCCACCGCACGGCGGTGTTCTTGGCCGAGATGGTGATGCCCTTCTCGCGCTCGAGGTCCATCGAGTCCATGATGCGGTCGACGACCTCGGCCCCTTCCCGGAAGGCGCCGGACTGGCGGAGCATGGCGTCGACGAGCGTCGTCTTGCCATGGTCGACGTGGGCGATGATCGCCACGTTGCGGATGAGGGGATTCGTGACGCGATCGGCGAGAGCGGACGCGCTCATGGCAACTCCAAGGATTCCAGGGGGACCACCCAGTCGATCAGCGGGCGTGCCGCGGACCGATACGGGAGGTATGGGTCCCCCCAGTCTGCCCCAGAAGCGCTCGCGTTCGCGAACTCTCGGCCAGGAAGTTCGTGGCGGCGCCGGTCGGGGCGCCCCCGATCAGCCCAGTCGGGGCGGCGGCGGGCCGACGTAGGTGGCGTTCCCGAACGCCAGGAGCGGGTAGAAGATGAACGGCAGGAAGATGAGGCCGAGTGCGAAGCCGACCTCCTTGTTGAAGAGCTTCGAGAGGTCGATCATGCCGATGACCGCACCGATGCAGCAGAAGTAGGAGCCGATCGTCCACAGGATCGCCTGTTCGGGCTTCGTGCGCTGGAAGATCCGGTAGTAGTTGAGGAAGGGGACGATGCCCATCCAGCCCGGGTCGCCCATCTTCTCGGACACCTTCCAGGCGGAGAACAGCATCAGCGCGAAGAAGCCGAGGCCGATGACGAAGAACACCACTCCGAAGAGGGCGCCGATCGCACCCCCAGAGTCTGCGAGAAGGACAGCGTTCATTGCGGCTCCGGTTCTGCTCTACGGGAACGGTCGGTGGGAGATCGACCGTTCCGAAAGCGTATCGGCCGCTCCCCCGAAATCGCCGGATTCACGGTGAATCGACCTAGTTGCCGCCGCCGAGCCGCTTGCGGATGAGTTCGCGGCGCTGCTGGAGTTCCGCGTAGGTCACGGTGTCCATCTCGGGGTCGACGATGCCGAAGCTCGCTTTGATCGCCTCGCGGTCGGTTGCCAGCTCGCGTGGATCGACGCCGAGCTCGGCAGCGAGCTGGGACCCGTAGTTGACGGCCAGGTGCGTCGACAGCTCGGCGAACTCGTTGAGCAGGTCGAGGTTCGGCGCGAGACGGGCGATGGCGCCGTCGAGGAAGACCAGGTTCTTGACGTACAGCATCAGGATCTTCGGCAGGCGAGCGCCGTAGCCGAGCAGCGCCTTGGTGATCTTCTGGATCTCGCCGACGAGCTGGTCCTGGGTCAACGTCGTCGGATCGACCGGAGCCTGGTCGAGACCGAGCTCCTTCATCACGTCGTCGATGTCGACGTCGGCGGGGAGCGCACCGAGATCGCGGAACGCCGCGATCTGGCCGGGGATGTCCCCGGCGGCACCGAGGAGCATGAGGCGGAGGAAGGCGTTGCGCTGCAAGGGCGTCATCCGGGCGGTGATGCCGTGGTCGAGCAGCCCGATGTTGCCGTTCGGGAGGACCATGAGGTTGCCGCCGTGGAGGTCCCCGTGGAAGATCCCGTGGATCATGCACCCCTCGGTGAATCCGCGCATGCCCACCCGAACGACCTCTTCGGTGTTGATGCCCGCGGCCTGCATGCCCTCGACGTCGTCGAACGAGAAGCCCTCGAAGCGTTCCATGACGAGGATGCGGCGGGTGACGAGCGTGGGGTGTGGGCGGGGCACCACATACCCACGCTGGTTGAGCGAGGCGAACACCGTCGCGATGTCGATCATGTTCTCGGCCTCGAGCCGGAAGTCGAGCTCCTCGCAGATGGTCTCGGCGAACAGCTCGACGAGCGCCGGCGGATTGGCGAGCGCCGCGATCGGGATGCGACCGACGAGTAGCGGCGCGATCGCGGCCATCACCTGCAGGTCACGATGGACCTGGCTGCGGATGGTCGGGCGCTGCACCTTCACGACGACGGGGGTGCCGTCGTGCAGCGTGGCGCCGTGGACCTGGGCGATCGACGCGGCGGCGATCGGTGTGCGGTCGAAGGTGGCGAAGATCGACTCGATGCTGGCGCCGAGCTCGGACTCGACGACCTCGCGCACCGACTCGAACGATTCCGCCGGGACCTTGTCGCGGCACTTCTTCATCTCGTCGACGAGCTCGGCGGGAAAGATGCCTTCGCCGGAGCTCACGATCTGGCAGAGCTTGATGTAGGTGGGGCCGAGGCGCTCGGCGGCCTCGCGGATGCGGCGCGACACCCCGGCTCGGGAGGTGGCACCGCCGCGGCGCCGGTCTCCGGCCGCCCAGATGCCGACGGCACCGCCGAGCCGCCCGCCGACGACGACCAGTCGACCGAGGGGAGGGAGCCGGCGCGCCCGGGTCAGTTCGGGGACCTGCCGGCGGGTGGCGAGCCGGAGCACCCGGATGCCGCGCATCCACGCCAGCTGCTCCCGGTCGACGTTCCACGGGCCGTTCTCGGTGAACGACCCCCAGGTGAGGTCGAGTGGCGTGGGTTCGATGTCAGCCATGGGCCCGGTCAGTCATTGGACCAGTCTGCTGCCTCGAGCGCCGCCGCGGCCATCTCCGGGCGGCAGATGAGCAGGTCCGGCAGGTAGGGGTCGGCGTTGTTGTAACGGAGCGGTGACCCGTCGAGCCGGGAGCACCACAGGCCGGCGGCGAGGGCGACGGCCACCGGGGCGCACGAGTCCCACTCGTACTGGCCGCCCGAGTGCGGATAGATGTCGGCCTCGCCACGCACCACGGCCATGGCCTTGGCGCCAGCGGAGCCCATCTCCACGAGCACGCCGCCGAGTCGGTCGCAGATCTGCAGCGCCTCCGCCGGAGGACGGCTCCGGCTCACGATGATGCGGGGCGGCCCGTCGACGCGGGGCGGCAGGGTCGGCGCGCCGGGGCCGGTGGCGAGCGTCACGCCGAGCGCCGGCAGGGCGACCGCGCCGAGGGTCGCCACCCCGTCGACGGACAAGGCGACGTGGACGGCCCAGTCGGAGCGAGGCGGCTCGGAGAACTCCCGCGTGCCGTCGAGCGGGTCCACGATCCACGCCCGGGAGGAGCCGAGCCGCGCTGCGGCGGCCTCGGGGCGCTCACGTTCCTCCTCGCTCAGGATCGGGTCGTCAGGTCGCTCGGCGCGGAGTTGTTCCATCAGCCACGCGTTGGCGTGCCGGTCGCCCTCGGCCTTCAGCTCGGCGGCGTCGGCCCCCGCTGCGGCCAGCTCGGCACGGACGTCGAGGAGGAGCCGACCGGCCTCGGTGGCCAGACGGGCAGCGAGGGCGTGGTCGTCGGCGATGCCGAGGTCGCTGGAGGACATGGTCGGGGAGTCTGCCATGGTCGCCGTGCCGACGGCCCTCCGCTACCGTCGTCGGCCGTGCACGTTCTGTTCGCCACCGCCGAGATGGAACCGCTGGTCTCGACCGGCGGGCTCGGCGCGGCGTCGGCGGGTCTGGTCGCGGCGCTGCGTCGCGACGGTGTGCGCGTGACGCCCGTGCTTCCGGGCTACCGGCCCTGGGAGCTCGTCGGCGAACGGGTGCTCCAGCTGACCGTCCCGGCGTGGGCGGGGCCAGCCGTTGCGCGCATCGGGACCGTGCCCGGCCTCGGCGAGGTGGCCGTCATCGACGCGCCGTCACTGCCGCGGCCGCACCCGTACGTCGATCCCGAGACGGGGAGCGGGTGGCGTGACAACGACCACCGGTTCTTCGCCTGGTCGAGCGCCGTGGCGGCGCTGGCGATGGCGCTGCGCCCCGACGTGGTCCACGTCAACGACTGGCACGCGGCGACCACGCTTGCCCACCTGCGCCCGGGTCCGGCGACGGTGTTGTCGATCCACAACCTCGCCCACCAGGGCTGGTGCGACGAGGGCTGGGTGGGTGCGCTCGGCACCCGCGGCGAGCGCTTTCGGTGGAAGAACTCGGTGAATGCCCTCGCCGGCGGCATCGCCTTGGCCGACCGGGTGGTCACGGTCAGCCCCCGCTACGCCGTCGAGATCACGACCGAGGAGGGTGGCATGGGGCTCGATCGCCTCCTGGCGTCCCGTGGCAACGACCTCGTCGGCATCCTGAACGGCATCGATACCGACGACTGGGACCCGTCGTCGGATCCGGCGCTCGTCACGACGTTCGACGCCGCCCACCCCGAGCTCAAGGCGGCCAACCACGACGCGCTGTGCGACGAGCTCGGTCTGGCGCTCGGTCCCGGCCCGCTCGTCGTGAGCGTGAGCCGCTTCGACTACCAGAAGGGCATCGACCTGTTGGGCGAGGCCGGCGGCATCCTCGCCGGCATCCCGGTTCGCCTCGCGCTCCTGGGTTCGGGGGAGTGGGACACCGAAGCGGCGATGGCGCGGCTCGCCGAGGCGCACCCCGGTCGGATCGCGTTCCGGCAGGGCTACGACGCCGCGCTGGCCCACCGGATGTTCGCCGCCGGTGACCTCGCCATCATTCCGAGCCGGTTCGAGCCGTGCGGGCTCACCCAGATGCAGGCGATGCGCTACGGCACGGTCCCGATCGTGAGCGACGTCGGGGGGCTCCACGACACCGTCGTCGACATCGATGCTTCCCCCCGAACCGGCACCGGGGTGCTCCTCCGTTCGGTGTCGGCGGCCGGCATCGTCGACGGGGTGCACCGCGCCAACCGGCTGTGGTCGAACAAGGCGAAGGCGGCCCGGGTACGCCGCCGAGCCATGGAGATCGACTGGTCCTGGGACGCTCCCGCAGCGCGGTACCGGTCGCTGTATGAAGCCTTGGTTACGGGGGCCGAAACGGCCTGAACGGCCCTGATGCGCCGATAGGCTCGCGGGCGTGGCACAACCCAACGTCCTCGTCATGGTCCTCGCGGGCGGTGAGGGCAAGCGTCTCCTTCCCCTCACCAACGATCGAGCCAAGCCCGCCGTCCCGTTCGGCGGGAGTTACCGCCTGATCGACTTCGTGCTGTCGAACTTCGCGAACGCGCAGTACACCCGCATCGTGGTGCTCACGCAGTACAAGAGCCACAGCCTCGACCTCCACATCAGCCGGACGTGGCGGTTCTCGACACTGCTCGGGAGCTACGTGAGCTCGGTGCCGGCGCAGATGCGCCTCGGGCCCTACTGGTTCAGCGGTTCGGCCGACGCGATCTACCAGAACCTCAACCTGATCACCGACGAGAAGCCCGACATCGTCTGCGTGTTCGGTGCCGACCACATCTACCGCATGGATCCCCGGCAGATGGTCGACTACCACCAGCAGCACGGAGGTGGCGTCACCGTCGCCGCGATCCCGGTGCCACGCGACCAGGCGTCGGCGTTCGGCATCATCGAGGCGAACGCGGAGGGCACGATCACCCGCTTCCTCGAGAAGCCCGAGGATCCGCCGCCGATGCACGACAACCCCGACATGTGCCTGGCGTCGATGGGCAACTACGTCTTCGACACCGACGTGCTCGTCGAGGCGGTGACCCCCGGCAGCCTCACCGGTCTGCCCCACGACATCGGCGGCGATCTCATGCCGCGGCTGGCCGAGCGGGCGAGTGCCCGGGTGTACGACTTCAGCACCAACGACGTTCCAGGTCAGGGTGAGCGCGAGCGTGGGTACTGGCGTGATGTGGGAACGGTCGACGCGTACTACGACGCCAACATGGACCTCGTGGCCTCCGTGCCCGTGTTCAGCCTCTACAACGAGGACTGGCAGGTGTTCACCTATTCGCCGCCGCGACCGCCGGCCAAGCTGTCGCGCGGCCCGAGCGGTCGGCTGCCCGAGGTGACCGACACGCTGGTGTGCTCGTCGACGATCCTGTCGGGCTCGGAGGCGTCGGGGTCGATCATCGGGCCGGGGTCGTTCGTCGGCGAGGCGTCGCTCGACGGCACGATCCTGTTGCCGGGTGTGCACGTCGGCCAGGACGCGGTGTTGCGGCGTTGTGTGGTCGACAAGAACGTCGTGATCCCGCCGGGCACGCAGATCGGGGTCGACCGTGAGGCCGACATCGCCCGCGGTCTGGTGGTGTCCGCCGGTGGGGTGACGGTCGTCGAAAAGGGGTTCCAGTTCCCCGAACCCGTATGACGGGTCCCGAGGAACCTGCCGCCGAGGCCACGGCCGCCGCGCCCGCCACGGCCGCCACGTCCGAACTGCACGAGCGGGCGCGGGCCCATGGTGTCGCGACGTCGTACGTCGACGGCACCGGTGTCGAGCGGGTTCCGTCCGACGCGACCCTCACCGCCATCCTCGACGCGCTCGGCGGCCCCGATCTGCTCGACAGCTCGACGGTCGATGCACCGGAGGCGGGGGACCGGGCGCCGGAACGGTGCGCCCACGGCCCCCAACCGACCCGGACGTGGGGCGTGTTCGCGCCGCTCGCCGCACTTCGTCGGACCAACGCGCCCGATCACGGTGCCGGTGATCTCACCGGCCTGGCCGAGCTCGCTGAGGTCGTCGAGGCAGCGGGTGGCTCGGTCGTGGGGACCCTGCCGCTCGTGGCGACCCGGCCCGACGAGGCCAGCCCGTACTCGCCGCTGACGCGAC